>CAIXFP010000219.1 GCA_903918705.1 uncultured Pseudomonadota bacterium | reverse complement strand
GCGCGGCGGCGGTCCGCCGGCAGGGCCGGATCGAAGGCCACCCCGATCCAGGCGCCCAGCCAGTCCAGGCTGGGCTCCGGCACGCTGATCGGGTCGCTGTACAGGTGGGCGGCCGCGACGCGATCCTCCCACTGGGTGAGCAGACCTTCAAAGTTGGCGAGCAGGCGGGCGGTGAAATCGGCCGGCGTGGCTTGCGGCGTATAGACGGCGATGCCGCTGGCCTCGTTGCGTAGCCGCCAGGCCTGCCGGGTGTCGCTGAGCAACCAGGCCTGGCCGGCCTGTTCCACCCGGACCGTGGCGCCGCCGCCGAGAATGACTCCGGCGTCGAGCAGGGCCGCGAGCAGGGCGGCACCTGGCGCGGCGGCGGCGGCGTCGAGGGCGTCGGCCAGGGTCGCGGGGAGGCTGGCCAATAGCACGCCGGGCGCGCTGGCGGCGGCGCCGAACAGGCTCTCCCGATAAAGCCGCGGCAGATACTGGTCGGCATAGGAAAAGCGGCTGCCCCAGGCACGCAGGGCGGCGATTTCCGGCCCGGCGCGGCCGTCGCCGTACAAGGCCAGTCGCACCCAGAGATAGCGGCCGCTGAGCTGGCGCACCCGCTGCCGGCTGTTCTGGATCAGCACCGAGAACAGGCCGGCGCGGTTCGCCTCGGGGGCCCGGCCCAGCAGTCCGGGATGGCCGGGCAGTTCGCTGGGCCGGCGTTCCCAGGCGGCGATGGGACTATGGGGTGCCGCCAGGTCCGGGTCCAGGCCGGCCACGTCCTGGCCGAAGCCGTGGGCATGCCAGGCGAGCGGGTCGTCGTCGCCGGGGGGCTGGGCCTGGTTGCCGGCGGCCAGGTGCACCACGAAGCCGGCATGGGCGGGAATCGCCGCTTCGGCATAGAGCCGGTGCCACACCGTGGTGGCGTCGCCACTGTCGATCATGAAGGCGGTGAAGCCGGAGGCCGTGGCGGCATAGCTGGCCGCCGTGCCGGCCTGCGCCAGATTGGCGATGGACAAGGGGTAGAGGGGCCGGGCGTCGCTGGCGCCCGCCGGGTAATGGGGCGGGCTGGCCGGGCCGTTGGCGAAGGTGGCTTCCACCGCGTCGGCATTGAGCGGGTAGACCTCACCGGCGGCGGCCACCCGGCCGTTGCCGTCGGCCAGAGCGAGATCGAAGGCCGGGGCATCCAGGCGGCCCGGCACCCGCACCGCGATGCGGCCACCGCCAAGGCTGGCGAGAGTGTAGGCATAGTCGGCGCCGCTCAGCGCCAAAGGCGGCCCGAGGCGGTTTTGCGCGGCCTGCCAGACCCGCGCGCAGGCCTTGCCGGCACCGCCGCGCCAGCTCAGCAGGATCGGGTTGCCGTCCGCGGGCAGGCACAGGCCCAGCGCCTGCTCGCCGGCGTCCCAGGCGGGGGTGGGCAACAGGCGCAAGGCGGGCGGGTGGCAGTTTTCCGGGTGGGGCCGGAACACGCCGGGGGCGTAGTCGTCCGCCGTCGGAGTCTGGCGCGGCAGGGGCTGGCCGCCGAGGCGGGCGAGCCGGCCCGAGTTGCGTTCCAGGGCCCAGACGCCGCCGGCCGGGTCCGGCGCCAGGCGCCATGGCACGAAGCCGGGCGTCTCCAACGCCACGTCGTCCCAGCGGTCGCGCAGGTCGTGGAGCAGGATGCGGGTCGGCGTGGCGGCGTAGAACACGCCGTCGTGGCCGGCGCACAGGTCGTTGGGGGTTTCCGCCAGGCTCAGCAGCGGTGCGGCGCCGGGCAGGGTGCTGGTGGCCATCACCAGGTGGCCGCCGCCGTCCCAGGTTGCCACGCATCCCATGGCGTCCACGGCGCGGGGGATTTGTTCCAGGGCGGTTTGCGCCGTGGCGAAGGCGGCCCCCGGCGTCAGCGCCGGGTTCAGGATGCGCTCGCCGGCCAGGCGCAGCACCCGGCAGGCGCTGTCCCACACCGTGTGGCTCAGGGCCGGGAACTGGCGGGCGTCCGCCAGTTGCCAGAATTTGAGACCGTTGGCATCCATCAGCACAACTCCGGTACCACCGGCACCGCCACGGCGTTGGCCTGGGCAAAGGGGTTGGGCACGCCGCGCAGGTCCGTGGGGGCATCCTGGCCGTCCACCGCCACCACCGCCAGCAGTTCCGGCAACTGCCAGGCTTGCAGGGCCAGGCTTTGCGAGCCGTCGCCGGCGCCGCCCGGCAGGATCTGCCAGTCGTCGTTGTGGCGCTGGAACAGTTTGAGGCCGCGGATTTCGTCCACCCCGGCCACCCGCGCCACCTCCACTTCCAGTTCGCGACCGCGCACCGAGCGGCCCAGGGGCCAGCCGGTCTGGTCGATGCCGCCGGGGGCCAGGGGCCAGAGGAAGCCGCGCAGGGCGTCGCGCACGGCCAGCAGCACCTGGTCGCGGGCGTAGCCGTCGCGCAGACCCACGGCGACGGAAACGCCGAGGGGTACGTATTCGCAGCCGATGACGTACAACTCGGTGGCCAGGGGGATGCGCGCAGACAGGAAGTTGTAGAGACCTTCGATGAAAGGCCGGTCCGGACACGGATTGGGGGTCGGCGACAGGCTGGCGGGGCCCAGGTCGGCGGCGGGCAGGGCCATGACGCTGACCACGCCGGGCACGCCGGAGAGGCGGTCCTGGGGCTTGAAGCGGGGCAGCACCTCGACCCGGCCGAGGTTCAGGCCGGGCGCCTCCGCAGCGAGGCGCTGGTAGTCGTCGCCGGTCACCGCCCGGTCGCCGTGGCGCAGGCGCGCGGGCAGGCGCTTCTCGGCCAGGTCCAGGGTTTCCGCGTCGGCGCCGCCGGTGAGTGCCAGGGGCTGGTTGACCTTGATGGCGGGGGCGGCGGCGCCGTCGATTTGCCGGGCGTTGAGCTCGCTCAGGCCGCCGGCCGCCAGGTTGCCGGCGGCGCCGCCACCGAAGCGGCCGCTGGCCAGCCGGATGCGCAAACCGTAATCGGGAACCCGGCCGCGCACGCCGTCGCCAAAGCGCAGGCTGCCGGCCTCGGCGTCCAGTTCGTAGGCGGCGGCGTCGCGAGCCACGTTGACGTCGGCGCTGATGGCGGCCAGGTCGTCCACCCGGTACCAGGGCCGGTAGCCCAGGCCGGCCTCCTCCACCTCGATGGCCAGGCTGGCGGCATCCACCGAGCCTTGCGGCAGGGCGAAGACCTGGTCGGCGGCGCCGCTGGAGGTGCCCAGCACGCGGCCGGACAGGGTGACGCGCTGGTCGATGGCGACGGCGTTGATGCCGATCCAGGCCAGGGACAGGCTCCGCACCGACTGGCCCGGCTGCGGCCGCAATCGCAGCCAGGCGACGAGGCGGGCGGCGCGGTTTGGGTCGTCCAGACGCGGCGGGGCGTCGCCCACGCCGGCGCGGGGGTTGTCGCCCACGTCGTTGGCCGGCGCCCACAGGTATTGCGAGTCCGGCAGGCGCAGGCGCAGCACGCCGGATTGGGCGAGGCCGGCGCTGCCGTCGGATTCGACGCTAAGAGTGAGGTAGCCGGTTTCATGGGGGGCGCGGCCCTGGGTGGTGATCTCCCAGAGCAGCGGCACGGCGGCGGGGGTGCCCACCGGCTCGAACAGGCCGGCCGGCTTTTGCGCCAGGGCCACGCCGACGGAAAGCAGGGCCGGCAGGCCGCTGTCGCCTCCGCCCATGGCCGCTTTCACCGCCGCATTGCAGGCAGCCTGGTCCTCCGGCTTGGCCGCCTGGGGCGCCAGCAGCGCAATCCAGAGGGCGAAGTCGGCACTGCCGGCAAAGACCTCGGCGCCGGCCGGTTCTGCGCGGCCGGCGGCGAACACGGGCGTGGTCTCGTAGGCCTGGAGGGCGCCGCCGATGCCGTGAATTCGCGCCAGACCCTGAAGCAGGTCGCCGCGGCGGGCCATCTCGTCGCCGCTCAGGGCGCGCTTGATATAGGCCTCGGCGCTGACCGGCAGGATCGTGGTCTCGGCCAGGGTCTCGAAGGGCAGGGCGGCCTTGAGCAGGCCGCCGGTGGCCAGGGTGCGGGCGCCGAGTTCCTTGGGGTCGGCGTAGGCCAGGCCGACGATGCCGGTGGCCGGCTGCGCCGGCTTCAGGCCCATGCCGAGGAGCTTGAGGAACACCAGGCGCTGCCGTTCCGGGATCAGGTTGGCGCGGTAGAGGAGGGCGTCGCCCAGCCAGGCGAACAGCTCGATGAGGGTGCGGCCGGGATCGCCCAGGCGGGGGTTGGTCCACTCCGGGGTATGGGCCGGGATGCGGGCGATCAGATCGTCCACCAGATCGTCGAAGCGGCGGTCGTCCAGCGAGGGGGGCAGGATGGGCATGGTCAGGCTCCGCCTTCCAGTTGCAGGGTGACGTTGAGGGCGGCCGGCGCGCCGGTGCGGGCCAGCCGGTAGGCGATTTCCACCCGCACCGCGCTGGGCTGGCCGGCCACTTCCCAGACTTCCACCGCGTCCAGCAGGATGCGCGGTTCCCAGCGGGTGAGGGCGTCGCTCACCAGGTCGCGGATCTGGCGCCGGGTGGCGATGCTGTTGGGTTCGTGCAGGAGACGGTCGAGGCCGCCGCCGAATTCCGCGCGCATCAGTTGTTCGCCGGGCCGGGTGCTGAGGATGACGCGGATGGCGTCGCGCACGCTTTGCGCCAGATCGGGCCAGTCCAGTTGCCCGTGCTGGTCGGGCAGGGGCAGCAGGGGCCAGCCGAGCAGGGGTCTGAGGGGCTGGGTCATGGCGAGGGCGGCGGCTTGTTCCCCAGCTTCGGGAACGGAATGCAGATCTTGATGAAGAACATCCAGCCGAAGATCAAGTTGAACAGGCTCAAGAAGATGTTCAGCACGATGAAGGCGCAGATCGTGATGATCGGAATGTTGAAGGAGCAGATCCAGGACAGGCCGAAATTGGGGCCAGCGCATGGCTTGCCGTTCATCAGATCCTTGGCGCTGCAGGAGAGCAGATTCTGCAGCGCCGGCGGCAGGACGAAGGCAACGTTGGGCTTGAGCGTCTTGAGCAGATCGCGGTTGCTCGGGTCGGGCAGGCGGATCTGCACCGGCGGCGCGCCGGCGCCTTCGTACCAGTCGGCGATCTGGAACGGTTCGCTCTCCGCGCTCCACACCACCCTGGGCGGGCCGCCCCGCGGGCATTGCATGCGCAGGAAGGCGCGCAGCACGTAGCGCGCGGCGGGGTCGTCGTAGCGCCCGGTCTTGCCCTTGACCGCCTGGAAGCGCGCGTTCATGGCGTCGTGCAGGCATAGGCACAGGGCATCGGTATCGTTCCGGCTGAGGGCCGGCCAGGTTGCGGGCATCACCGGCGCCCGGACGCCGCTGTCCTTGGCGAGCAGCACCGCCGCCGCCTGCTGGAGGAAATTGAAAGCGGAGACGGTGTCCGGCGTGGCCCGGCCCGGCGCCAGCGGCATGATCAAACGCATTGCGGCAAGCTGGCGCTGCAACGGCGTTACCTCGGCGCCGCCCTCGAAGGCGTTGAATTCGCCGCCGAGCTGGCGCAGCAACTGGATGAACTCGCGCATGGCCACGGCCTGGAGGTTGCTCCTGGCTGGCTGGGCGATCAGGGCGTTCCACTGATCGGGATTGGCGTTTTCCGGGATGCCGTCGCCAGGCATCTCGACGGCATCGAACCAGTACGGGTCCAGCGTGGCGCCGGGGAAGGGAAAGCTGAAGCCGAGGCCTTGCAGCGGCGCGGCCAGGTGCTGGCGGAAGAAGTCGCTGCTGGGGCCGAAGGCGTCATCGCCGGTATCGGCGAGTTGCGGCGCTGCTTCCGACAATTCGCCGCTGACGGTGGGCACCATGCCGTAATACAAGGTCTTGCCGGCATCGAGGCGGACGTCGGGCGGCGCCAGGTAGAGGGGGATGACGGTTTCCTGGAGCAGGTTGTCGGGGTTGCCGCGCAGTCGGCCGGCGAGTTGCCGGTCGATGCCGGCCACCCCGGTGAGGCCGCGTTGCAGACGGGTGTCCACCACCGGGTCCGCCTGCTCGCCGCCGATCCGGGCCAGGGGTAGCCAGCCGCGTACCCGGCCGTTGCCGCGCATCCAGCCTTCCCGCGTGGTGCCGGCGACCCGGCGCAGCACCATGCCGGCGGAAAGCACTTTCGCCGGGTCCAGCGGCGGCGATCCGGGGCTGTTGCACCAGGCTTCCAGGACGGCCAGGTGGAACTGGCGCTGGATCGGCTGGAACAGCTTGAGCACGCCATCTTTGCGGGTGGCGGCGAGCAAGCCTTGCAGGGTCTGGCGGCCGGAGGCCGAGCGCAGGTCTTCCAGGGTGGACTCGATGAAGTCCTCGTCGTTGCGCTGCAGGATCGCCGGCCGCAAGCCGCCGCTCATGTCGCGGGGGGCGCCGATCAGCGGGGTGTCCATGGCGTTCTCCTCACCAGATGTTGCCGGCGCCCGGCGTGTAGCTGGTGGAAATCACCGCGTTGGTGATCAGGGTTTCGCATTTGACGACGCCGGAGAACTTCGCCATGGCCGCATCCACCGTCACCATGCCGGCGGAAACGTTCACCTGGGCGGCCTGCACCGTGACCTTGGCGGCTGCCTGGATGGTGAGGCCGGAGGATTCCAGCTTGATGCTGTTGCCGCTGCTGTCCTCGACGATGACGCTGCCGGGGCCGTCCTTGAGGGTGAGCTTCTGGCCGCCGGGGGTTTCCAGCTTGAGGGTTTCCTGGCCGTTCTGGTCGTCCAGGGTGATGACGATGCCGTTCTTCGACTTGATCCGCTTGTAGCGGTTGACCCCGCCGGAGACCTGGGCCGGCGCCTGGGCGGAACCGTTCCAGAGGCCGCCCAGGATGACGGGAAAACGCGGGTCGCCCTGGACAAAGACCACGAACACCTCGTCATCCACGTCGGGCAGAAAGAAGGTGCCGCGATCATCCCCGGCGAAGGGGGCGGCCACCCGCGCCCACAGGGTGGCGTCCTGGTCCGCCACGTCGCTGAAGGCCAGCAGCCTGATCCGCACCCGGCTCATGTGGTCCGGGTCGTCCAGGGACACCACCCGGGCCAGGAAGCCGGCATTGCTCCAGGTGGGCGGCGGCGGCGAGTAGGGGTCGCGGGGCATGGGGATCTCAGTTGCCGAGGAACGCGCACTCGGCGAGGAATTCGGTGCGGTAGCCGGTGTTCATGTCGAACAGATGGCGGGCGCGCACCACGTAGTAGGTGTTGTCGAACTGGGGCGAGATGCCGGACAGGCTGACGTGGCTGCCCACCCGCAGGTCGGCGTTGCCGGTGGCGCTGCCCTCGGCGCGGACGAAGCGACGGGCGCGCTGGTCGAGGGCGGCGGCGGCCACCGCCCGGGCTTCGTCCTGGCTGGCGACGGCGAGGCCGCCGACGTGCTCGCTGCGCTCGCCAAACACGTCACGGGCCCAGTCCAAACCACTTTTGCCCTGGCCGGGGCCGGCGCCGCAAAGACTGCCGGCCTCGCCCTTTACCGCCGCGCCGTCGCGGGCGTTCCAGCCGGCCACCGTGGCGGCGGTGGCCTGGTGAGCGAGGTCGGCGGTCACCCGGACCCGGCTCAACTGATTGTTGAGCACCAGATTGATGCCGTTGCGGCGCACCTCCTGGCGCGGCGACACCTGCAACTGGCTGCCGACGACCTGGACATCGGCATCGAAGCAGGCGAGCAGATGCCGCAGGAAGCCAAGATCGGTCTCGTTGAGTTGCGCCCAGGTGGCGTTGGGCGTGGCGAGGCCGCTGACGCTGGCTTGCAGGCCGAGGCCGGCGGCCACGGCATTGACCACGTCGGCGGGGGTCATGGCGCTGTAGATCTTGCTGCGGCGGCCACGCCGGGCGGCGCTCAGGGCGTCCTCCGCCAGCACCCGCAGTTCCGGTGGCTTGCCGAAGTCGCAGAGCATTTCCAGGGCGCTGACCTTGCCCTTGAACAGTTCCCGCGGCGCCGCCGCGTCGCCGGCATAAAGGGCGATCTCGGCGCCCAGTCTGAGGCTGGAACCGGCGTCGAAGGCCAGTTCGGCATGGCCGTCGCCGCTCGCAGTCCAGTCGATGAAGCGCAGTTCCACGCTGCTCATGCCACCCTCGGCTTCGTCCAGCTTCATGAGGGTGAGCAGTTCGCTCACCCGCGCATCCTCCTGGCCGTTGACGCGCAGGGTCGGACGGGCGCTGTAGATGGAGGACTGGCTGAGGCTGGCTTCCGGCATGGCGGTGTTCAGGCGTCGTTGAGGCGGGCGGCGCGTTCCGCCTGGAGGGCCAGGGCGCGTTCCAGCCTGGCGTCGAGATCCTCGCTGGCGGGCGGCGGCGTGCTGGCCGAAGCGCCCGGGCTGCTCGGGGCGTCGATCTGG
>CAIXFP010000218.1 GCA_903918705.1 uncultured Pseudomonadota bacterium | reverse complement strand
TGTCCTATCTCAAGCGCTTCCCCATCGACACGCTCAAGATCGACCAGTCCTTCGTTCACGACATCGCCAGCGATGCGGGCAGCGCCACCATCGTCGCCGCGGTGATCGGCATGGGCCGGAACCTGAAGCAGCGGGTCATCGCCGAAGGGGTGGAAACCCAGGAGCAGCTTGCCTTCCTGCTCAGCCAACAGTGCGACGACGGCCAGGGCTTTCAGTTCAGTCGCCCCCTGGCCGCGGCGGACTTCGCGCGCCTGCTCGATGGCGGGAATGACGTACCAACGCCCTGAGTCGCGGCCAGCCGGTGCGGGGGATTGCGAATCGTCGCCCCACCTGCGGCAGCGCAAATGCACGAGCCGCCGCGGCATTTGTTCACGGCGGGTGAGGAACCCTAACCCACCGATCCCGGGCCTTAGCGAAAGTGCATCCTTTCCAATGCCCAGTTTCCAACCCGATGAACGCCCTGCATGAAGCCTCCATGAAGCCCGCCAGCCCACGCATCCTGACCATCAACGGTGGCTCGTCGAGCATCAAGTTTGCGCTGTTCGAGGGTGCCGCCACGCTGGAGCGGATATTGGAGGGTGGGATCGAACGGATCGGCCTGCCGCAGGCCACCTTGCGGGTGAAGGGGGTGGACCCGGCGGACAACTTCTCGCGAGTGGTGTTGGCGCCGGATCACGGCGCGGCGGTGGATGCGCTGATGGATTTCATCACCGCACGCCTCGGCCATCATGCCCTGACGGCGGTGGGGCATCGCGTGGTGCATGGCGGGCCGAAGTACAGCCAGCCGCGCCGCATCAGCGCGGGCATGGTGGAGGAACTGCGCCGGCTCGGCCCCTTCGACCCCGAGCATCTGCCGGAGGAAATCCTGCTGACCGAGGCGTTCCAGCGCCGCTTTCCCGATCTGCCCCAGGTGGCGTGTTTCGATACGGCTTTCCACCACGACCTGCCGCGCGTGGCCAGCCTGCTGCCGATCCCGCGCCGCTACGAGGCGTTGGGGCTGCGCCGCTACGGCTTCCACGGCTTGTCCTATGCGTTCCTGATGGAAGAACTGGTTCGGCTGGACGGCGCGGACGCGGCTCGGGGCCGGGTCATCCTCGCCCACCTGGGCAATGGCGCCAGCCTGGCGGCGGTACGTGACGGTAAGCCGGTGGACACCAGCATGGGTTTCACCCCGGCGGCAGGGCTGCCGATGAGCACCCGTTCCGGCGATCTCGATCCCGGCCTGTCCTGGTATCTGGCGCGCAGCGAGAACATGAGCGCGAAGCAATTCAACGAGATGGTCAATTTCCAGTCCGGGCTGCTCGGCATCTCGGAGACCAGCTCCGACATGCGCGACCTGCTCGACCATGAAGCGGGGGACGTGCGTGCGGCGGAAGCGGTTGCCCTGTTCTGCTACCAGGCCAGGAAATGGATCGGCGCCTTCGCCGCCGCCCTGGGCGGCCTGGATACCCTGGTGTTCGCCGGCGGCATCGGCGAGAACGCGCCCCTCATCCGGGAGCGCATCTGCAACGAACTGGGCTTTCTCGGCATCGAAGTCGAACCCGCGCGCAATGCGCGCAACGCGGCGTTGATCTCGCCGGACTCGGGTCGCGTCAAGGTGCGGGTCATCCACACCGACGAGGCGCTGATGATCGCCCGGTCGGTGGTCCACGTCCTTCATCTCGAACCACCCGAGGAAACATGAACATGCCCACCCTCACGCCGGACCAGTTACACAAGATCGACGCCTACTGGCGCGCCGCCAACTATCTGGCAGCGGGCCAGCTTTATCTCTGCGACAACCCGCTGCTGAAGCGGCCGCTGGCGCTGACGGACGTGAAGCACATGCTGCTGGGGCACTGGGGCACGACCCCCGGCCAGAACTTCATCTACGCGCATATGAACCGGGTCATCAAGAAATTCGACCTCGCCATGATCTACATCTCCGGCCCCGGCCACGGCGGCCCGGCGGTGGTGGGCAACACCTATCTGGAAGGTACTTACAGCGAGGTCTATCCCAATATCAGCCAGGACGAAGCCGGGCTGAAGAAGCTGTTCAAGCAGTTCTCGTTTCCCGGCGGCATTCCCAGCCACGCCTCGCCGGAGTGTCCCGGTTCGATCCACGAGGGCGGTGAGCTGGGCTATTCCCTCAGCCATGCCTTCGGCGCGGTGTTCGACAACCCCGAGCTGATCGTCGCCTGCGTGGTGGGCGACGGCGAGGCGGAAACCGGGCCGCTGGCCACCGCCTGGCATTCCAACAAGTTCCTCGATGCGGCTGGCGACGGCGCGGTGCTGCCGATCCTGCATCTCAACGGCTACAAGATCGCCAATCCAACGGTGTTCGCGCGCATCGAGCCGGAGGAACTGGACCAATTTCTGCGCGGCTGCGGCTGGACGCCTTATTACGTGGAGGGCGATGAGCCGGCGCCGATGCACGAGGCCATGGCCGCGACCCTCGACACGGTGGTGGAGCGGATCCGGAAGATTCAGCACGACGCCCGCGTCGGCCATGACCTGACCCGGCCGCGCTGGCCCATGATCGTGCTCAAGTCGCCGAAAGGCTGGACCGGGCCGAAACAGGTGGATGGCCAGCAAATCGAAGGCACTTTCCGCGCCCACCAGATTCCCCTGGCCGTGGATGCCGAGCATCCCGAACACCTCAAGCTGCTGGAAGACTGGTTGAAGAGCTACCGGCCGGAGGAGTTGTTCGACGAGACGGGCCGCCTCAAACCGGAACTGGCCGAACTGGCGCCCAAGGGGGAACGGCGCATGGGGGCGAACCCCCACGCCAACGGCGGCATGCTGCTGCGCGACCTGATCCTGCCGGACTTCCGCGACTACGCGGTGGCGGTGCCGTCGCCCGGTACCGTGACGGCGGCGGACACCCACGAACTCGGTGTGTACCTGCGCG
>CAIXFP010000217.1 GCA_903918705.1 uncultured Pseudomonadota bacterium | reverse complement strand
TCGACATGTTTGAAAAGGCCTTGGTAGTCGGCCTGGCCTGGGTACACGAAGCGGGTGTCGATGTGGGCGATTTCCACCCGATTGATGGCGACACCATTCTGCCGGGCGACCCAGGCCTGGATCGCAGCATCGGCCAGATGGTAGGGCTTGACGCTGGCGGAGGACTTCACTTCCGCAAGCCGGTAGCCGCCATCTTCGGGCAACAACAGGTCGGCGCGAATCAGGGCACCCTCATGCTGGAAGGTGGCCTCGAAAACCGGGGTGCGGCAGACCAGCGCCGCCTGAGTATCGACCAGGGCCTGGGACAAGTCCTCGCCGTCGATCAGCACGCCATCGGGCCACAGGCTGCGGGCCACTTCTCCGACCACATTGCCCGAATCCATGCGGGCGCTCTGCGTGTTGTCCCAGACTGCCAGTTCCGGTCGATTGATCTGCAGCCACAGTCGCTTCGGGCACTGGCGCCAAGCGATGAGGCGGGATTTGGACAGGCCAGCCATGAAGGGCTCCGATGAAGTTGGATGACTACATCATGAACCAGGATGCGACAAAATGGGTCGCGGTGCCGCTTGTGCCGGAAACCCAGGCAATGCCGGCGACTATTACGAGACTTGCAGGTCGCCCTTTTCCAGCCATTGCCTGAGGCTGAAGTGGGTGCCTTCATGATCGGGGTATTCGTACTGATCCAATGCCTTGAGCATGTCGGCCAGGCCCTCGCGCGGAACCTGGCGCATCAGCGCGATGTACTGGAACAAGTCAGCCCGCACGGCGGCGATGTTGTTCATGAAGGGCGCGAGGCCACAGCGATCGTAGGTTATCAGTGCCGCCCGGCGCTGAAACCAGAGTTCCAGGCCGGCAAAATCGGGAACCCCAATCGGGTCTTGGGTTACCACTCCCCATAACGTGTCGGCACGCTCGGGATGGTGCCCTAGCCAATACAGCGCGAACCAGAAGGCCGGGAAGCGAGTGGCAAAGGCGGCACGATCTTCCGCGGTGATGTCCGCGATGGGGTCGAGTACGCCAGTCTGTTTGAAGCGCTCATCCAGATCGTTGTGGTGCAGGCCGATGCCCTTCAGGCGGAAGTCCTCGTACTGCTTGAGGAGGGACTCGCCATCCTGGAATGTCCAGTGCCGCAGTCGAGCATTGAAATCCCAGGGTTTGTTGTAAGTCCGCAGGTCCCACACCCAGGCAACAGCGGTCAGATCGAAGCGCGAGTCCGCATCGGGCCGACCGTTAGCCTCCCGACAGGACTGTCCCGTGAAGACTTCCATGGCAGCGATGAATGCCGGAGCCTTCAGAAGTGCCTGGTAGGCATCGGAGTAGAAATCATGTAAGAGCAGCATCTCCAGGCTACGGCAGGCAATGAGGGTCGGAATGATGCCCTCTCGCGCCATATCATCAGGAGTGGCCGCCAGGACGGCGAGGAAATCCGGCCCGTCCTCCAGATAGCTGATGGCTTCCAGATAATCGGTAAGCGGGGGAATGGCCTGGCCAGACTGGATGCCGGCAAGCTTGGTGCAGGTGATGTGTTCGATGCAGTAGCCGCACATGGCTGGGTGCTCCAGATTGGGAAGTAGCGGCCACCTGCCAGCAACAAAATCGTTGGACAGGCGACCGTGGTTCGGTAGGAGATTTCGATTCTCCCCAGGTGCGCGTCATAGATTGTCGCGGTCGTTGCCGAGAGTGTCACCTGCACGGCAATAGCGGCGCTACGACGCAAACACCTCGCAGCAGACCTTCATGGTGTTGTCGTGGATCTCCAGCACCGGCCGAATTCCCCCATCGGCATCCCGCTGGTATCCCCCGGCCAGATTCCAGGCGATGGGTAGACCACGAGACTTGGCAGCCATGAACACGCGCCGGTCGCGATCCATGAGTTGTTCCGTCGTCAGGAAGCCACCCAGCGGGTCGTTGATATGCTGATCCCCGCTGGGTTGGTATAGGAGGAGGTCGCAATCTGCCAGGGCGGTGATGATCATTTCGATGCTGCCGAGGAAATCTCCCGCCTTCGCGGGCTCGGTCCAATGCGCACCGGCCGAGTAATGAAATACAACGTCATTCAATGCCAGCCGGTTGATGATGTCGTCGGTGCCATCGCCGTAATGCATGTCGAAATCGAGAATGCTGACGCGGCGTACCAGGCCCTCCGCCCTCAATCTAAGGGCGGCAATCATCAAACCGTTGAAGGTGCAGTAATCACCGCCGTAGGCATATCCGGCATGGTGGAAGCCGGAACATGGCGCGACGGCGACTTTGCCGTTGCGTATGGCCTCGCGAGCGGCGGCAAGCATGGCGCCGTTGGTATGGGCCAGCGAGGCGGTGACCTCGGGTTTGCGATTGCCGAAGCCGTTGACGATGCGCCCCGAGAGCACGCCTTCGACATAGTCCGGGTCATGAGCCAGGCAATAGTCGTCCGGCAAGACCGGGGTGGGTGGCTCGATATGCAGGGGAATGCCCAGGGACTGCCAGGAG
>CAIXFP010000216.1 GCA_903918705.1 uncultured Pseudomonadota bacterium | reverse complement strand
TGCTCGATCTGACCCTGGCCGACGCCCAGGGCCTCGCGGTATTCGACCAGGTATTCCGGGCCGCGCCCGATGCCCTGATCCTGATCCTCTCGGAGGCGAACGACGAGGAAAACGCGCGCCGGGCGGTGCAAGGCGGCGCCCAGGACTACCTGGTCAAGGGCCATGTCGACGGCCACTGGCTACCGCGTTCCTTGCGCTACCTGATCGAGCGCAAGGCGACCCGCGACGCGTTGCGGAACAGCGAGGCGCGCTTTCGCGCCATGAGCGATGCTTCCCCCCTGGGCATCTTCGTGTCCGATGCCCAGGGCGAGTGCGTCTATACCAACGCGGCGTATCAGAAGATTGCCGGCCTGACCCTGGAACAGACGTTGGGGACCAACTGGAGCCAGGCGATCCACCCGGAGGACCGTGAACGCGTCCTGGCCGAGTGGCGCGAGGCGGTGCAGAGCAAGGCCCCGTTCCAGACCGAACTACGCTTTCTCCGGGAGGATGGCAGCGTCGCGTGTACCCACGTCAACAGCGCCGCGATGGGGGACGGGCTGGCGTCGCAAGGTCGGGTGAAAACGGTGGAGGACATCAGCGAGCGGCGCGCCGCGGAAGACGCCCTGTTCGAGGAACAGGAGCGCGCCCAGGTCACGCTCAACTCCATCGGCGATGCCGTGGTGACCACCGACCTGGCGGGCAACGTGACCTTCCTGAATGTGGTGGCGGAGGCGATGACCGGCTGGCCCCGGGAGACGGCGCTGGGCCGGCCCCTGGCCGAGGTGTTCAACATCATCGACGGCAAGTCCCGCTCGGTCGCGGTGAATCCGGCTCTGCGCGCCATTGCGGAAAACCAGACCGTGGGCCTGGCCATGGACAGCGTGCTGATCCGCCGCGATGGCCGCGAGTCGGCCATCGAGGATTCCGCCGCCCCCATCCACAACCGGGACGGCCGGGTCGCCGGCGCGGTCCTGGTGTTCCACGACGTCAGCGAATCCCGGGCCATGGCGCTGAAAATGGCGCACCTGGCCCAGCATGACTTTCTCACCGGCCTGCCCAACCGGATGCTGCTGACCGAACGCCTGGCCCAGGCCATCGGCCTGGCCGATCGGCACAAGAAACAGGTCGCTCTCCTGTTCCTCGACCTGGACGATTTCAAGCACGTCAACGATTCCCTGGGGCATGCGGTGGGCGACCTGTTGCTGCAGTCCATCGCCGAACGCCTGAAGGCGGGGGTTCGCGGCACCGATACCGTATGTCGCCAGGGCGGCGACGAGTTCGTGATCCTGCTGGCGGAAATCGAAAAGCCGCAGGATGCCGCCCGGGTTGCCGACAACTTGCTCACCTCCCTGGCCCTGCCGCACCCGATCAATGGCCAGGATATCCATGCCACCGTCAGCATCGGCATCAGCGTCTACCCGAATGACGGCTTGGACCTGGATGCGGTGTTGCAGAACGCGGACACCGCGATGTTTCACGCCAAGTCCTGCGGCCGCAACAACTACCAGTTTTTCCGGGCCGACATGAACACCCGCGCGGTACGTCGCCAGTTCGTTGAAAGCAGCCTGCGCCGCGCGATCAAGCAGGGCGAATTCCTGCTTCATTACCAGCCCCAGATCAATCTGCTGTCCGGTCGGATGATCGGGGCCGAGGCCCTGATCCGTTGGCAGGACCCGGACCTGGGCCTGATCTATCCGGCCCAGTTCATCCCCATCGCCGAGGAATCCGGCCTGATTCTGCCGATCGGCCGCTGGGTGTTGCGCGAAGCTTGCCGGCAGACCCAGGCCTGGCTGGACGCGGGCCTCGCCGCCGTGCCGGTGGCGGTCAATATTTCCGCCATCGAGTTCCGGCACGCGGGTTTTCTCAAGGGTGTGGCCCTGATCCTCAAGGAGACCGGGCTGGCGCCGCGCTATCTCGAACTGGAACTGACCGAAAGCATCCTCATGCACGACACCGATGCTTCGACGACAGTGCTGAAGGGACTCAAGGATCTGGGGGTGCAACTCGCCCTGGATGACTTCGGGACGGGTTATTCCAGCCTGTCCTACCTCAAGAAATTCCCTATCGACACGCTGAAGATCGACCAGTCCTTCGT
>CAIXFP010000215.1 GCA_903918705.1 uncultured Pseudomonadota bacterium | reverse complement strand
CTGCATCCCGGCGGCACGGCCAGCGCCGACGAGATCCTGGCCTACGGCCGGAAAAACCTGGCCGCCTACAAGGCGCCGAAAATCGTCTACCTGGCGGAGGACTTCCCACGCACCAGGAACGGCAAGATCGTGCGCAAGCAGTTGTCCCCCGCCATCGCTTATGGGAGGTCGGCATGAACGCCCCGGATGTTCATCTACCCCGCGCGGGCGGGTATGAAGCCGAACCCTACCGCCCGCGCCGCTCCATGCTCTATGTCCCCGCCTGCGTGCCGCGCTTTCTGGACAAGGCGCGGCGGTTGGCGGCGGACACCCTGATCCTGGACCTGGCCGATTCGGTCCTGGCAGCGCGCAAGACCGAAGCCCGCCGCAACGTCGCCGCGGCTCTCCAGGCCGGAGGGTTCGGCCGGCGCGAAGTGGTGGTGCGGGTGAACCGGCACGATTCCCCCTGGGGCCTGGACGACCTGACCGCCATCGCGCCCCTGGACCCGGACGCCATCCTGTTCCCGCGCCTGGAGAGCCGATCGGACGTGCTCGCCGCCCTCGCCGCCCTGGATGCGGCCGGTGGCGGGCGCCTGCCCATCATGGTGATGATCGAGACACCGCTCGCGGTGCTGCGCGCCGAAGAGATCGCCAGCGGCAGCGAGCGCATCCGCTGCCTGGTGATGGGCACTTCCGACCTCACCAATGAACTGCACGCCCGCATCACCCGCGAGCGCCTGCCCCTGCTCCACAGCCTCTCCCACTGCCTGCTGGCGGCCCGCGCCCAGGGCCTGGCGATCGTCGACGGCGTGCACCTGGACCTGAAGGACATGACCGACTTTGAATACGCCTGCCGCCAGAGCCGCGATCTGGGCTTCGACGGCAAGACCGTGATCCACCCGGACCAGATCGCCTATGCCAATGACGCCTTCACTCCTAGCCCGGCCAGCATCGCGCGGGCGCGCAAGATCATCGCCGCCTGGGAGTCCGCCAGCGCCGAGGGCTACGGCGTGGCCGTGGTGGAGGGACGATTGGTGGAAACCCTGCACGTGGAGGCGGCGCGCCGCACCTTGATGATCCACGACCTGATCGAAGCCCGGGAGGTCGCATGAAGCACGATTCCGTAGCCCGGATTCCGCCGCACCGCGCCCGGGCTACGTTCCCGGCTACCCGGAGGAGTACCCCATGAGCGGCCACCACTTCGAGGACTTCGCCCTCGGCCAGACCTTCCTCCACGCCACCCCGCGCAGCGTCGGCGAGGGGGAGATCGCTCTCTACCTGGCCCTGACCGGCTCCCGCCACCTGCTCGGCTCCTCCGGCCTGGTAGCCCATGCCCTGGGCTACCCGAAGCGGCCGCTGGACGACCTGCTGGCCTTCCACCTGGCCTTCGGCAAGACCGTGGCGGACATCTCGCTCAACGCCGTGGCCAACTTGGGCTACGCCGACGTGCGCTTCCTGGCGCCGGTCTATGTGGGCGACACCCTGGCGGCGGAATCCACGGTCATCGGCCTCAAGGAGAACCGGGATGGCCAGGCCGGCATCGTCTGGGTACGCTCCACGGCGGTGAACCAGAACGACCGGGAAGTGCTCGCCTGGATCCGCTGGGTGATGGTCAGGAAACGCGATCCGGCCAGTTCGGCGCCCGTCGCCATCGTTCCGGAAACCCCGTCCCACGTGGCCCCAGCGCGCCTGGCCGTGCCGGACTTCCTGGAGTTTCGCCAGTTCGAGACCTCGCTCACCGGCGGCGCCCGGCTCTGGAGCGATTACCAGCCGGGTGAAATTCTGAACCATCCGGCCGGCATGACCCTGGAGGAAGCCGACCACGTGTTCGCCACCCGCCTCTACCAGAACCCGGCGCATCTGCACTTCGACGCCCACCTGATGCGCGACACGCCGTTTGGCCGCCGTCTGGTCTACGGTGGCCATGTCATCTCCGTGTGTCGGGCGCTGAGTTACGAAGGCCTGGAAAACGCCCTCCTGATCGCCGCCATCAACGCCGGCACCCATGCCCACCCCAGCTTCGCCGGCGACACCCTCTACTGCCGCCACGAAGTGTTGGAGAAATGGGCACTGCCGGGGCGCGACGATCTGGGGGCGTTGCGACTGCGCATGATCGGGTTGAAAAATCTGCCCGCCAGCGAACTGAAGGAGGTGAAGCCGGATGGGAAACACCATCCCCATGTCGTGCTCGACCTGGACTACACCGTTTTGATGCCCCTGTAGCGCAGGCGCTACACAACCAGGAAATCCCATGCCCATTCATCCCGACGCAGCCCTCTTCTCCGGTGAGAAAGCCTTCCCCAACCTTCCCGCCTGCGAGCATTTCGCCGGTAGCGAGAAACTCATCGGCAAGGCCCTGGCGCTGATGGACAGCCTCGGCCCGGTGTTCAACGTCACCTGTGACTGCGAGGACGGCGCCCCGGCCGGCCGCGAGCGGGAACACGCGGAAATGATCGTGGCCATGGTCAATTCCGACGCCAACCGCCATCAGCTCGCCGGCGCCCGCATCCACGATTTCACCCACTCCCACTGGCGCGCCGACGTGGACATCCTGGTGCCCGGCTGCGGCGAGCGCCTGGCCTATCTCACCCTGCCGAAATGCACGGCCGTCGAACAGGCGGCGGAAATGATCGAGACCATCCAGCAGGCGGCTGGAAAAGCCGGCATCACGCGGGAAATTCCCATCCACATCCTGATCGAGACCCACGGCGCTTTGCGCGACGTGCACCGCATGGCCAGCTTGCCCTGGCTCCAGGTGCTGGATTTCGGCCTCATGGATTTCGTTTCCGGCCACCACGGCGCCATCCCCGCCGCCTGCATGCGCAGCCCCGGCCAGTTCGAACACCGCCTGATCGCCCGCGCCAAGTCCGAACTGGTGGCGGCGGCCCTGGCCCAGGGCGTCATTCCGGCCCACAACGTCACCCTGGACCTGAAGAACCCCTACGCCGCCTACGCCGATGCCCGCCGCGCCCGCATGGAATTCGGCTTCCTGCGCCAGTGGAGCATCCACCCCAGCCAGATCCAGCCCATCGTCGACGCCATGAAGCCGGACCACGGCGAGGTGGTAACCGCCGTCGCCATCCTGCTGGCGGCCCAGGCCGCCGACTGGGGCCCGATCCAGCATGCCGGCGAACTGCACGACCGCGCCACCTACCGCTACTACTGGGAAGTCCTGGGCAAGGCGCGGGTCACCGGGGTGACGCTGCCGCAGGCGGCGGAAACGGCGTTTTTTTGACGATCATGGCGCTTGCACCGTCCCGGATGATGAATCGCGCTAGGCGGCCCGTCCCGGGGTGAACGCGGGCGGTGTCCGTGTAGGCGGTTTTCGCGGCGATACGCCGCACCTGCCGGCTGGACGACAGGCTTGGCGCGGGGGCCGCCCTTGTGAGATCAGGCCGGCTGAACCGCGGCCAGCAATTTCTGGAGTTCGCCGCTCTGGTAGAGATCCCGCATGATGTCTGAACCGCCGATGAATTGGCCGCCGATATAAAGCTGAGGGATGGTGGGCCAGTTCGCGTAATCCTTGATGGCAACGCGGATGGCATCGTCTTCCAGGACGTTGACCGCGACGAAATCGGTCACGCCGCAGGCCTTGAGGATGTTGGCCGCGTTGGCGGAAAAACCGCACTGGGGAAACCGCGGCATGAGTGCAGTGGATCT
>CAIXFP010000214.1 GCA_903918705.1 uncultured Pseudomonadota bacterium | reverse complement strand
CGGCGTCAGCGCCCTCGACCTGCTTTACCTGGCTGGCGCGGTGGCATTGATCGGCCTGGCCCTGTACCTGACCCACGCCGCCGACGGGCCGCCGCGCGCCGAACACCCCGCCGAAATTTCCCACTGAACCTCCTTCGGCCCTCCGGGTCACATTCGTTTTACTGGACATCCCCATGATCACACGCCTTTTTCTGCTGCTTTTCCTGCTCACCAGTGCCTGCGCCGCCCAGGCCTTCACCTTCACCGACAGCAAGGGCAGGGTTCACAGCCTGGACAAGTACAAGGGCAAGTGGGTGCTGGTGAATTTCTGGGCCACCTGGTGCCCCCCGTGCCGTGAAGAAATCCCCGATCTGGTTGCCCTCTCCGAGAACAAGAAGAACAACTTGGTGGTGCTGGGCGTGGCGATGGACTATCGCGACCCCAGGGAAGTGCTGAAATTCGCCGATGAAATGATGATTTCCTACCCCATGGTGCTGGGTTCCTACCCACTGGCCGAGCAGGTCGGCCCCGTCAACGGCCTGCCCACCACCTACCTGTACAACCCCCAGGGCAAGCAGGTGGCCTACAACGTCGGCGCCATCACGCGGGAAGCCATCGAAAGCTACATCCGCAGGAAGAAATGATGCACATGGCCCGCTTTGCCCTTGCCCTCATGCTGGCGCTGGCGCTGCATCCCGCCCGTGCCGAAGTTCGCGACCCGCAAAACGAGTTCTTCATGGCCAAGCTGGGCGACTTCAAGGAAGAACTCGCCACCGCCCGCAAGGAAGGCCGCCAGGGCGTGCTGATCATGTTCGAAATGGAGGATTGCCCGTTCTGCGCACGCATGAAGGGCACGGTGCTGAACCAGTCCGAGGTGCAGGACTGGTACCGCCGGCACTTTCTGATTTACGACATGGATGTGAAAGGCAGCACCGAGATGACCGATTTCCAGGGCAACAGCACCACCGAGAAAGCTTTCTCATTGGCCCAGCGGGCTCGCGCTACCCCGACGTTCATCTTCTTCGATCTGGACGGGCGCCCCGTTGCCCGCTACACCGGCGCCACCCAGAGCGCCGAGGAATTCCTGCTGCTCGGCCGCTACGTGGTGGAAGGCGCCTACAAGACCCAGCCCTTCAACGTCTACAAGAAGCAGGCCGCCAGGCCATGAAGGGCTGGCTGACGCTGCTGGCGCTGGTCGCCGGCGTTGCCGTGGCCGCCGAGCCCACGCCCGCGCTCACCCTGGATGTCGTGCTGGCCCAGGCGGAGGCGGCGCATCCCGACCTGGACCTCGCCCGCGCCCAGGAGGCCGCCGCCCTGGCAGAGCAGCAGCTCGTCGCCAGCCTCGACGACTTCCGCATCACCCTGGAAGGCAGCCTGCGCACTGGTCGCAACGCCTATTACGAAGATCGTTTCCACCCCGACAACCAGATTCGTCTCAACGCTCGCAAAACCCTGTTCGACTCCGGCCGCCAGGACACTGGTGAGCGGGCCGCGCGCGAGGAAAGCGCCGCCCGCAGCCTGCAACTTCTGGATATTCGGGCGCAGCACCGCCTCGCCCTGATGGCGCGCTTTTTCGACGTGCTCCTGGCCGAACGGGAGTACGCCGCGGACACCGAGTTCATGGCGAGCGCCTATGTCAGTTGGGACAACGCGAAGGACCGGGTGGCCGTGGGCCAGATGGCGCAGTGGGAACTGGCGGATCTGGAGGCGCGCTACCTGGACAGCCTGGCCCGGCGCAACGAGGTACTGCGCGGTTTGCGCGACAAGCGCCTGCAACTGGGGCTGGCCCTGAACCGGACCCAGGCCGCGCAGGAAGACCTGATGGAGCCGAAGCTGGCCGGCAACGAGCGGCCCCTGCCGGAACTGGCGCCGCTGTGGGCCGCGCTGCTCGCCCACAATCCGCGCCTGGCGGCGCAGAAACAGTTGCTCACTGCCGCCCGCCATCGCATCGAGGGGGTGCGCGCCGACAACCGGCCCAGCCTGGAATTCGAAGCCGAGGCCGCCGCCTGGACGCGCGCAGCCAGCACGCGCGACGACCTGAGCGCCGGGGTCAACTTCGTCTGGCCCCTGTGGCAGGACGGCCGCGTCGATGCCC
Source organism: uncultured Pseudomonadota bacterium (assembly GCA_903918705.1). Lineage (GTDB taxonomy): Bacteria > Pseudomonadota > Gammaproteobacteria > Burkholderiales > Thiobacillaceae > PFJX01. The sequence goes on along the minus strand of CAIXFP010000214.1, from coordinate 4,054 downwards.
GGATGGCGCGGGAGCAGGCTCGCTTCCAGGAGCTTCAGGCGCAATACGAGAAATTGCAACAGGCATTGCACCAGGCCCTGGCCGACACCTGGGAGGAGATTCAGACCTTGCTTGGCAGCGGACGCCGTAGCAGCGAAGCCGGTGTGGTGAAAAGCGATCTCGCCCTGGACAAGGCCCGCGCCGAATACGAAATGGAACTGCGCAGCAACCTGGGGACCAGCATGGCCGAAACTCAGGCCACCCGATTGCGCCGTCGCGGCGTCGAATACAGTCTGGCGCTCGCGTTCGCGCGCATGGAGGCCCTGTTGGGCATGCCGCTGGAAGAAGTAAAAGTGGAGGAGAAGTAATGAAATCGAATGCCCCGCCAGCCCCTGTAGTGCCGGCGCCTAGCCGGCTTCGTGCGCCAGAGCCACTCGCCGGCGCTACAGGGAATGCCAAGCCCGCTCGGCCACTTCTCTTCCTCGCCCTCCTCGCCGGCAATGTTCTCGCCGCCGACCTTCCCGCAGTGCTGGACTGGTCCGGTCGGGTCAACCTCACCCTGCCGGTGGCCGGCGTCCTCGAACAGGTCGGCGTCCAGGCTGGACAGGTGGTGAAGAAGGGGGAACTCCTCGCCGCTCTGGAACCCACCTTGTTCAAGGCGGGCGTGGCGGAAGCCCGCGCCGACCTGGATCGCCTTACCCAGGAGGAGGCCGACGCCCGTCGCGATCTGGATCGGGTCAAGGAACTCTATGCCCGCACCGTGGCCGCCACCAGCGAACTCGACGCCGCCACCCTGCGCCACGCCCGCGCCCAGGCGGGCCTGGCCGCCACCCAGGCGCGGTTGGAGAAGGCGCGGCGCCTGCTGCTGGAGAGTGAACTGCGCGCGCCCTTCGACGCCGTGATTCTGGCGCGCCAGGGCGAACCCGGCCTGGTCATCACCTCGCCGTGCCAACCCGCCACCGTGGTCAGTGTCGCCCGCGCCGACGAATGGCTGGCCCGCGCGGCCCTGGACCCGGCCCAGGCTGACGCGGTTCACCTCGGTGATATGGTCGGCGTGCAGGTCGCGGGGCAAGCCGTGGCGGGCCATATCCGCGCCCTTGCCGCGCGGGCGGACGGCCGCGTGTCCCTGGACGTGGCCGTTTCCCGCGCTCCTGGTACCTGGGTCGGCCAGGCGGCCAGCATTCGCCTGCCCTGACGCATACTCTCGACGCCGCTGCCGGCCTTGCCCCGTAAGGCCGCTGGCCCAGCGCGGAGGCTTCACCGCGACTGCATGTAGCGAGCAAACAGTCCCGCATGAAGCTGGCGCAGGTGCTTGCGTTGCTCAAGCACCTGCTTGTGGCTGCCCTGCTTTTCCAGTGTGAGGATGTCCAGGAGCAGCCGGGCCGCGCGTTCCGGATTGCGGCCCAGACCCGGCTCGGCCTGGCGTGTCAGGGGCGCCAGGCCGGGGTCCACGATGAGGCACCAAGCCGGAAACCAGGCCAGGTCGTCAAGATCCGTGTCGCTATCGTTCTCGAAGTTTGCATCGAAGCCTCGCAGCAATTGGCTCAGGGTGGGTTCTTTTCGGCGGCGGGCCAGCGCGCCGAAGCAGGGTGGATCAAGCCAGGCCAGTTCGACCAGCAGAGGCCAGGAAGTGGCGATGCCGTCACGACCCAGGCGCGCTTCGGCCATCCAGGCCAGGGGCAGGGGGATGCGACGCCAGGAGGCGATGGCGCTCACGGCGTGCGCGGCGGCTTCCCACTCCTCGGCCCGCAGCCAAAAAGGGGCGGGATGCGCTTGTGGTGCCGACGAGTCGTAGTCCAGACCGGCGGCGGCTTGCGCCAGAAAACGCCATTCGTGGGCAACCCAGAGCCGGGCCTGCGTGGGCGCCATGAGACGCTCCGCCATGGGCTGGATGAGCACCTCCAGATGCGCCATGGCCGCCAAAGCCGCCGCGGGGTCGCTAAAGCGGCGTGGCGGACATTCCAGGGCATCCACCAGGATGTTGAACTGGCCCAGCAGGTTGTCCTGGGGATACTCCGTTTCGAGCTTCGCCAGTGCCGACCGGGCGCGCTGAGCCTGCCTCGCCGCAACCGAGTCGAGTACCTCATTACGCAGGATCACGTCGCGGCTGTGGTAAAAAATGTCGAGCTGCATGGCGGTAAGGGATGGACCAGTGGGAGGCGGCATTCTCGTATGTTCCAGTGGTGGCTGGAACCGCGTCAGCGCCATCGGTCACCGGCTGCCCGCATCAAAATGTCCCGCGCCTTGCTCAAAAAGAACGATCGTTCTATTCTGCGTCGACCGAACGATCGTTCTTGACTTCATGTCCTTGCGCGCCCTCCTGCTCGACTTCAATTCCTACTTCGCCTCGGTGGAGCAGCACCTGCGCCCGGAACTGCGCGGGCGGCCCCTGGGCGTGCTGCCGGTGCTGGCGGAAACCAGTTGCTGCATCGCCGCCAGCCGCGAGGCCAAGCGCTTCGGGGTGAAGACCGGCACCGGGGTGATGGACGCCCGCCGCCTCTGTCCCGGCATCGCCTTCGTGCAGGCACGGCCGCGGGTCTACGTGGAAATGCACCACCGTCTGATGGACATCGTCGACACGGTGATCGCCGTCAGCGAGGTGCTGTCCATTGACGAGGTGGCCTGCGACCTCACCGGCTCCTGGCGCCAGGAAAGCGTGGTGCGGGAACTGGCGCGAGAGGTGAAGGCGAAGCTGCGCGACCAGGTGGGCGAGGTGCTTACCTGCTCCATCGGCGTCGGTCCCAACCGCTTCCTGGCCAAGACCGCCTCCAACATGCAGAAGCCGGACGGGCTGGTGGTCATCCGGCAGAAAGACCTGCCCGACTGCCTGTTCCGCCTGAAGCTGCAGGATCTCAACGGCATCGCCCACGCCATGCTGGAACGCCTGGAGCGGCACGGCATCACCACGGTGGAGGCCTTGTGCCGGGCCGACCGGGAACACCTGCGCCGGGTCTGGGGCGGCGTCGAGGGCGAGCGCATGTACGACCGCCTGCGCGGCGTGGACGTGCAACTGCCGCCATCGCGGCGTTCCACTCTTGGCCATTCCCACGTTCTGCCGCCCAACCTGCGCCACGACGCCGGTGCCTTCGCCGTGCTCTCCAAGCTGACCCAGAAGGCGGCGCTGCGCCTGCGCGCCGAGGGCTACCTGGCCGGGCGCCTGGGGCTGTACCTGAGCTATCGCCGCCATGCCGACTGGAAGCTGGAAACCCGCTTCGCGCCGATGCAGGACACCCTCGCCTGCCTGCGCCTGCTCGCCGCCCTGTGGGCGCAACGGCCGCGCCGGCGGGAACCTGTGAAAGTGGCCATGGCCTTTGGTGAATTGCTGCCGCACGATGCGCTGAGCCTGCCCCTGTTCCCGGACGGCAGCCGCAACCCCGGCCTGGACGGCGCGCTGGACCGCATCCGCCTGAAGTTCGGCGCGGAGGCGTTGTACTTCGGCGGTGCTTTCCTGGCGCAGGAGCACGCTCCCATGCGCATTTCCTTCACCCACATCCCGGACCTGAAACTGGAGGCTGATACACGGGGAAAGGGCTTGGGCGAACGAGCGTTGTTGCAGGTGTGACGGTGACTCACTTGACCCGTACGGCAGCCCCTGTTCAATCGCCGGTGTTGAACGAAATCGCTTGTCAGGCGGCCTGCATAAGTTTTTTTTATTCCATCCAAACCATTCCTATGGCAAGATGCCGCGCCACTCGCGGGAGAAGTCCATATGTACCATCCAGTAGCATCAACCATCTTCTGAGCCATGGACATCCTCTATCTCCTGATCCCCTTGAGCCTGGTCTTCGTTGCGGTCATCGCCTACGTGTTTCTCTGGGCGGTCAAGAGCGGCCAGTTCGAGGACATGGAAGGCCCGGCGCACCGTATCCTGATGGATGACGAGCTGTTGGCACCGAAAGACACGCCATCCAGCCAGGCAAGGTCAGACGAAAATGTTAATTGACTTGTATCAAACCCGTTAATAGCATTGGCGAGTCGTGTTTGTAAGTTTTCTGTAAATTTCGGCGTTTTTTTTAGACCAAGCCTCAACTGCGAAGGAGACCAGTATGGAAGCAACATACAACTACAAGGTCGT
>CAIXFP010000213.1 GCA_903918705.1 uncultured Pseudomonadota bacterium | reverse complement strand
GTCGCGTAGCATCAACAGGGTATAGATGGCCTCGTGGGCGCCTGCCGCGCCGATGGGGTGGCCGGTGAGCCCCTTGGTCGAGGAAAACGCGGGCATGACATCGCCGAACACGTCGCGCATGGCGTCCACTTCCACCATGTCCCCGGCCCGGGTCGAGGTGGCGTGGGTGTTGATGTAATCGAGGTGGCCATGGACGCCATCCATAGCCAGACGCATGGCGCGGGCGGCGCCTTCCTTCGAGGGCGCCAGCATGTCCCGCCCATCCGAAGTGGCGCCGTAGCCGGCCAGTTCGCCGTAGATTCGGGCGCCGCGGCGACGGGCGTGTTCCATTTCCTCCAGTACCAGCATGCCGGCGCCGCCGGCGATGATGAATCCGTCCCGTGTCTGATCGTAGGGCCGCGAGGCCCGTTCCGGTGTGTCGTTGAAGGTGGAGGAGAGGGCGCCCATGGCATCGAACATGATGGTGGTGGTCCACTGCAACTCTTCCGCTCCGCCCGCGAAGACGATGTCCTGTTTGCCCAGTTGGATCAATTCCATACTGTGGCCCAGGCAGTGGGCCGAGGTGGCGCAGGCGGAGGTGATCGAATAGCTCGCCCCGGTGATGCCGAAAGCGGTGGTGAGTACGGCGGAAACCGTGCTGCCCATGATTTGCGGTACCGCGAAGGGCGACACCTTGTGGGCGCCTTCCAGACGGGCCACTTCCATGGACAGATGATGCTGATAGACGGAGCCGACCCCGGAACCGGCAATCAGACCACTGCGCGGATGCCGCACCAGGGCCGGGTCCAGGCCCGCATCGGCGATGGCTGCTCGCAGGGCTGCGTAGGCGTGTTGTGCCACCTCACCCATGAAACGGCGGTGGCGCCGCTCGACGGGGGGGAGGCCCGCGACCACGGGGACCCCTGCCACCCGGGTTCTGAGCCCGCGTTGCGCGTATTCCGGCACCGCCTGAATGCCGCCACGCCCCGCGCGCAAGGCTGCGGAAACGGTATCGAGTTGATTGCCCAGACAACTGACGATGCCCATGCCCGTGACGGCGACACGGCGTAATCTCGCCATCATGCCTTCCTTTCGAAACGCAGCAGCGAATGGCAGATGCCGAGGTCATCCACGGTCTCGGCGAGACTGAGTCCCTGGCCTGAAGCCAGGGCGATGATGGCGCTGGATTCGTACATCTTGCTGTTGCCGCTGGCGATGGCGGTGAAATAAGGTGAGGTATTGATCAGGCAATAGCTGGCGATGTCGTACTGCTGTCGGTCCCAGAACGTATCCAGTATCCAGAGCGAACCCTCTGGTGCCAGGCTGGCGGCGGCGCGACGGAAGATATGGCCGATGGCCTCGTCGCTAAAACAGGTAAGGAACTGGCTCATCCAGATGGCATCCATCCCTTCAGGGAACGGCGTGGCGAAATCCAGGATGTCGATGGGGGTGAGTTCAGCTCGCTCGAGCAGGCCGGCATCCGCCAGGGTATGCCGGGCCTGGGCCAACTGGATCGGCAGGTCGAGCAGGGTCAAATGCACCTCCGGATCCTGGCGCAGGCAATGCAACGACCACTTGCCGGTGTTGGCGCCGACATCCATCACCCGCCGCGGCTTGCGGGCGAATACATGGGGCAAGGCCTGGGCGAAGGCGGAATCCGAGTAGTAATGGTCGAAATTGAACCAGCTCGTGCGGGCCGGTTCGGGCAGCACCGACAGTCCTTCGTAGATGGTCGGCCAGTTGCCCAGGGTCTTCAGGCCCAGCGGTTTCTCCTCGCGCAGGCAGGCGTCGAGGGCGAACAGCCCCTGGTAGCAAACGTCGTGGACATAGTCGATATTGATCTGGGTCAGTTCGTCGTGCAGCACGTTGTCCCCGACCCGGGTCAGGCTGTAGCGCTCGCCCACGCGTCGCACCACCCCGGCGGACAGTGCCGTCTCCAGGAGCACTGACAGCGCATATACGGACAGCTCGCCGCGGTTGCCCAATTCAGAGATGCTCGCACCTTCCTTGCCCGCCTGATCCAGCAGCGCCAGCAGGCCGCTTTTCCAGGCCACTCGCACACATTGGAATACGACCGGCCCGAAGGCGATTTTCTGTGCTTCGAAGCGCGCCGGCAGGCCGCGCAGGCGTGCAGGCGCGAATTCGGTCAGGTGCTCAGCCGGTTCATGTGCGGGCTTCAAAATCGCGCCAGTTCAACATT
>CAIXFP010000212.1 GCA_903918705.1 uncultured Pseudomonadota bacterium | reverse complement strand
GAAAGCCGTGCGGGGCGCTTGGAAATGGGGTTACCCCCTCATTTCAAGGATCTCGCGGCTCCCCTTGGCATCCCTGTACAAGCGGTCTGATCTTCTTCCGACACTGGTCGGATCGGGATCTGTTGAGCCTCCTTCGGGAGGCTTTTTTTATTTGTAGGGGCTGTTCAGAGGTGGGGACTTGGGTAAGGCGAGGATCGGTTCTTCAGGCTGATTGTTAGAAATGATGATGGGTTGTCGACCTGACCAGCCCTTCCAGCGACATGTTTTCGGCGACCGTATCATGCGGGATAAGGGCATATTGCCAAGGCTTGCCACTAACTGATACGGCATAGTCCGAGGCCATCTGGCACCAACGCCGTGCGGCATCGGCTTTGGCCAGGACTTCGGCTGATTCCATCTGATTTCGCGCCTTCGGCTCCAGCATGTAGATTGCCCCCGCATTCTCGGCGACGAAATCGGGCTGATACTCGCGGTGCTCGCTGCCCCAGCGGTAGAAAATCTGGAATTGCCCTTTGGCGGGACGAAACCACTTCTCCGCGTCGCGATCCAGGATCACCGCCAGCAGGCGTTCCGTGTCCGAATCGAACTTCTGCACTGGGTAGAGGCAGCGGCTGAAGCCGTTGAACAGGTACTTGGCCATGTTGGATTTGTCGGCGGGTGAAACGCGGAAATCCAAAGCATCATCCACCGCTGTGTAGGCGCTGTCCTTCAAGGATGTGAAACCACTGCGAATCTCAACCTCGTAATCCACCGCTTCTTCCCAGTAGTGGTCCTGCATTTGTGCATGGACGAAGCGGGCGATCTCGCGTTGATGCAACCTCAACACCTTGCGTGTGTCATCCTCGGAAAGCCGGCTCAGGAAGTGCTGCACCACTTGCCCCGATAGGTCGTAGAGCAGATCGGCGTGGTCGTCGTAGGACACATCGTTGAAATCCATCAGGCCGCCGACCACGTAATCTTCCAGGCGATTCTCCTCGATGCCGCGCTTGCTGGTAAGGCCCACGATTTCGCTTGCGCCGGTGCGCAAGAATTGCACCCATAAATCCTCAGACGGTGGCTGGTAATTGAGCGCCTGCAAATCTAGAGAGAAGGAACGGAAGCCCGAACGCACCTCACCCTTAGGCACCACCAGAATCCGGGGGATGGAGATGGTCTGGCCGACTACCAGATCCAGCGTTTTGTTAACTACGGCGCCTAAGTCCGGTGGTGTGGACACACCCTCCAATTCCATTTGTTGAGGCCGGTACTCGGCGCGCACTTGTTCCAATACTCTCGCCCGTACCTCGGACGTGGACAGGGCCGCAATGCTCGGCACCGTGCCAGGCTGTCCTTCCATCTTGCGGATCACATCGACGGCAATGCGTGCGACCTCCTTTTCTGCATCGGTATGAAACACCGAGGCAGTGGCTGCCTGGCCAGCCAAGACCGTGCTGGACGTGGCTTGAGTCGGCGCCTGCCCAAGCTGTGATGCGAGTAATGGTTGCGAAACGACCGTACGCGGCGTCCTGCCGATGTTCTCCGGATCAATGATGACTTGTTGCAAGCGAATGGTGGAATCCGGCCGATTGGCTTCGTCCACGATCTCCTGGAATTTGTCGTGGGCGATGATGTTGAGCCGGTCCACCGGGGTGACGCCGGTACGACGGCCGTAGGGCAGCCGCAGCCCGCGCCCGATGGATTGTTCGATCAGGGTGCGCGCGTTGGCGGCACGCAACGGCACGATGGTGTAAAGGTTGGTTACGTCCCAACCCTCTTTCAGCATGTTGACGTGAATGACGATCTCGGTCGGCTCGTCGGTGTGCTCCACCTTGAGCAGCCTTTCAATCATTGTCTCTTCTTCCACCCCGGTACGGCTGGAATCGACCTGGATGACCTTGTCCAAATAATGCCCGCCGAAGAAGCCGTCCGACTTGACCAGTTCGATCAATTGCCCGGCATGCGTCGTGTCGCGGGCGATGACCAGCAGGAAGGGTTTGACGATGGCGTTGCCGGTCTCGCGCGCGTAGGTCTCCAGTTCGACCTTGACCGATTCATGCAGCCGCACCCCGTCTTCCAGCTTGAGGCGTTCGATCTCCTCCTGCGACATGCCGGCCGGATGGAAATCCTTGCGCGTGACCACCGCCGGCTCCTTGACGAAGCCATCGGCCATGGCCCGGCCCAAGGGATAGTCATAAATCACGTTCTGAAACGGCGTGGTGCCTCGGCCCGTCTCCACGAATGGCGTCGCGGTCAGTTCCAGGCCGAGCACCGGATTCAACTCGTTGATGGCCCGCACTCCGGCAGACGCGCGGTAACGATGCGATTCATCCATCAACAGCACCAGGTCGGGCAGGCCGGCGAGGTAGTCGAAATAGCTCTGGCCAATGTATTCGGACAAGCGTTTGATACGCGGGCTCTTGCCGCCGCGCACCTCGGTGTTGATCTTCGAAATGTTGAAGATGTTGATGGTGACCGGCGAATACAGTCCCGCAGCCGTGGCACGCTGTTCGTAGTTGTCGCCGGTGACAATCTCCGGCGGCGAAGTGGCGAACTCGGCGATGCCTCGGAACACATATTTGGGATGGCCACGGTCGCTGAAATCGGCGATCAGCTTGTTGTAGATCGTCAGGTTGGGCGCCATCACGAAGAAGTTGTTGATGCCGTGGGCCAGGTGAAGATACGCGATGAACGCACCCATCAGCCGCGTCTTGCCCACGCCCGTAGCCAGCGCGAAACACAGCGACGGGAAATCCCGTTCGAAATCGGTCACAGTCGGGAATTCGCTGCGGATCGCGGACAGCGCCGCCTCACGATCTCCACCTTTGCTCGGCGGCGCGATTTCGCAGATGCGGTCCAGGATTTCCAGCGATAGTCGCTGCGGCGGGCGCAGTGACAGACGCCCCGCGATGGCGTTGACGTGACGATTCACAGGTTCTTACCTCGGTATAATGTGCACATGTCTTCCACCCTTGCTTCCGCCAATCCCCACCTGCGCGACCCGGCTTTGCGCCAGCGCGGCGTGCTCAAGTCCGTCGCCAGTTCCTCGGCCATCGAAGGCATCCGCGCGCCGTTCAAGAAGAACATCGTCAAGGGCAAGGCGTCCTCCAAAGCGGTCATTCGCGCAAAAGCCTAGCCTGGGACCGCAAGGTCCGGGCGATCACGCGTTCGAATACCGCCGCCATCGGCCCGTATTCCCGGCCCATAGCCGCATGTATGGCGGCGATGTAACGCCGCTTCTCATCCCCTCGTATCCCGCCGAAGTCCAAAGCAGGCAAGCCCGCCTGCAAGGCCATCAGAGTGGCCAACAAACGCGAGCTACGCCCGTTGCCTTCGCGGAATGGGTGGATCAGGATCAGCTCGGCATGGACGACGGCCATTGCTTCCGCCTGCTCCCGTGTGGTCGCAAACCGGCACGGCGTGTAACGTCGCAATGGACCTCGTTCCAATTCAGCCATGAGCCCCGGCACCAGGGGTGCGGCGGCGAACATGAAGCCACCCTTGCCGATGTTGACCTGCCGATACTCGCCCGCCCAGGTATACACCTCACCCAGCCACAGCCTATGCATGCGGCATAGGTCGTCAGATGTGAATCTTTGATCGACTTCGGTCTCGTCGATCAGTCGTTCGGTTGCGGCCAGCAGGCGTTCCGACTCCTCACTCGCCATCCCCCGGACAGAATGAATGCCCAGCCGATTGCGGAGCACCCGGCCACGTGAGCCAGGTTCGAATTCAGCCTCGACGCCTTCAGCCGCGTAACGGTCTGGCTGCCGGTTCATGAACCTTCGGTTCCGAACAAGGACTGCTGACCCGGTATAGGCCTACACTCAGTCGCGGGCGAAGCAGAGACTGAGGGAGAAGACGGAGCGGCCGGCAGGTTTTCCACCCGTAGCGAATAATCGTCATGCCCCCATTCGCAGCGCGACAGCACCTGCTTGGGGATCTTCTTTACGGTCAGATTCGGATATTCACCGCGCCCACGGAAGGCCAGGCACAGCACCAGCAACGAGCGTTCCGGCCCGACTTCCTCGGACAGGGCCTGAAGCTGCTCATGGGACAGGGTGGCAGTGGTGACATAGACGTAATCCCGCTCAGTGGAATGGCCGTGTTGCCAATACACTGAATCCGACGGCGCGTAGGTGAAGCCTTCCAGCTTACACAACGCCTCGGACAACATGGCAGCGTTGTACTGCTTGTTGATGATCCATTGACCCCATCTGTCTTGTTCCAGCAGAGACGGTGCCAGGTGGTAATAGCGGAAGCCCCCGCCGCCCTGCCAGCCCACCGCCTGGGTGATGCCACCAGAGTCGTCGCCGTCGATGACTTTTTTCATGCGAGGGATGATGTGGGTGTGGCAGTGTTCACCCAGCTCCACCATGATCCAGCGCCGGCCCATTTTGTGAGCCACGGCGCCGGTAGTACCCGAGCCAGCAAAGGAATCCAGAACAATGTCTCCCGGTTTCGTAGCAAGCTCGATTACCCGCTTCAATAGTCGCTCTGGCTTAGGAGTCGAAAATAACTCTTTAACGTCTGGCAAAAGGGTGTTGTTTTCTGCCTTGGCCTCTTGATTGTGGCCAACCTCGTCAGACGACCAAAGAGTGATTGGTACGACACCTTCCTTATTATCTTTTAGAAAACGTTTAAGACGGGGCTGATTTCGGCCATCCTTACCCCAGGCGATTAACCCATCTCTTTCAAAGGCCGAGATTGTTTCTGGTGCGTATGCCCAGCAACGACCCTTTGGAGGCCATATTTCATCCCCATGCGGATTCATTATTGGATACAAACCAGAGCTTTTACCTGTCTGTGCGTACTGCTTACCCCGCTGTCCAGATGTTAAGCTGACGTGTAAAGGACTCGATGCCCACACCCCCCTATGATCATTGTCTGGATTTGAGTAGTCGCCCGCGTTTCTTTCGCTTCTTGGGACGCGACCCATCTGGAATTTAGTAATGTCTTTAGACACAACCAAGATCATGTCAGTGGATGAAGAGAAAAGCACAGCGTTGTTATGAACACTCGTTGTCTTTTGCCAGGTAATGGTGCCGATAAAGTTATTCCTACCAAAGATTTCGTCGCACATCACTTTCAAATAGTGCCCCTCTGTGTCGTCGATCGTGATCCATAGTGAGCCGTCTTCAGACATCAGACTACGAAGTATTTCAAGTCGGTCACGAATTAAAGACAGCCAGATCGAATGCTCCACACCGTCGTCGTAATGGGTGAAGGCACTACCGGTGTTATACGGCGGGTCGATAAACACGCACTTCACCCGGCCCGCGAATTCCGCCTCCAACGCCTTCAATGCCAATAGGTTGTCGCCGAAGATGAGCCGGTTGTCGAACTGGTCGTCCTCGGACACCCGATGAGCTGCGTGATAGGACCGCGACGGATCTTCCAACAATATCCGTGGCTCCAACTTCGGCCGATTCTCCTTGCCGATCCAGGTGAG
>CAIXFP010000211.1 GCA_903918705.1 uncultured Pseudomonadota bacterium | reverse complement strand
TTCGCGCATCACCAGGCGCACCGGCACGTTGGCGGTCTGGGTGGAACCCGTTCTGGCGTTGTAGACGGTCAGGGCGGTGTGGAATTCCAGGGCCTTGCCGCGCATGGATTGCAGTTGCGCCACGGCTTTCTCATGGCTGCCCGGCTTGCCCAGTTGCACGCCTTCGAGGAGCGCCACCTGGTCGGAACCGATGATCAGTGCGTCGGGGAATTTCTCCGCGACCGCCTTCGCCTTCAGCACCGACAGGCGCTGCGCGGTCTCGTCCGGCGATTCACCCGGCAGTGGGGTTTCGTCCACGTCCGGGGCGGCCACCTCGAAGGGCACGCCCAGCCGAGCCAGGAGTTCGCGGCGATAGGGGGAAGTGGAGGCGAGGACGAGGAGCATCGAGTCGAGAGTCGAGAGTCGAGAGTCGAGAGTGGCACTCTCGACTCTTCTCTCTCGACTGCCTTAGTCCGGCTGGATCTCCACCAGCACCTGGTCCGGGGTCACCGCGTCGCCCTTGGCGACGTGGATGCCGACCACGGTGCCGGTCACCGCGGACTGGATTTCGTTCTCCATCTTCATGGCCTCGATCACCAGGACGCCGTCGCCGGCGTTGACCTTTTGCCCGACTTTCACCAGGACATCGACGATGGTGCCGGGCATGGCGGTGGTGACGTGGCCGGCATGGGTGGGCCGCGGCCGCGCCTTGGCGCTGCCCGCCACCGCCTTCTTGCCGCTGACGGAAGTGCGCGGGGCGGCGCCGGCGCCGGGGGTGACTTCCATCTCGTCCAGGGTCTCCACCCGCACTTCCTCGGAGACGCCGTCGACGTGGACGAAGAAGGGGCGGATGTTTTCGGCGGTGGCGTGGCCGGTGCCGCTGATGCGGATGTGGTAGGTCTCGCCGTGCAGGGTGACGTTGAATTCGCTCGGGGCGAAGAACGCCGGGCAGGCCGCGGCTTCCCGGGCTTCCGGCGGCAGCAGCGGTTCCGGCGTCAGGGTGCCGGCGGCGCGTTCCTGCAGGAAGGTGCGGGCCAGGTCCGGGAACATGGCGTAGGTGAGCACGTCCTCGTCGCAATGGGTGAGGCCTTCCGCCTCGGTGCGCAGGCGGTCCAGCTCGTCGCTGATGAGGTCGGCGGGGCGGCAGGTGATGACCTCCTGGTTGCCCACCGCCATCTTCTTCACTTCCTCGTTGACCCTGCCCGGGGCGGCGCCGTAGCGGCCCAGGAGGTAGTTCTTCACCTCGTTGGTGACCGACTTGTAGCGTCCGCCGGTGAGCACGTTGAGCACCGCCTGGGTGCCGACGATCTGGGAGGTGGGGGTGACCAGGGGCGGGTAGCCCAGGTCTTCACGCACCCGCGGGATTTCCAGCATGACGTCGTCCATGCGGTTCAGCGCCCCCTGTTCCTTCAACTGGTTGGACAGGTTGGAGATCATGCCGCCGGGCACCTGGGAGATCAGGATGCGGGTGTCGACGTAGTGGGAGTCCATCTCGAACTGCCAGTATTTCTTGCGCACCTCGCGGAAGTAAGCGGCGATTTCCTGGATCAGGCCCAGGTCCAGGCCGGTGTCGTATTCCGTGCCCTGGAGGGCGGCCACCATGCTTTCCGTGGTGGCATGGGCGGCGCCCTCGGAGAAGGCGGAGTTGCAGCAGTCGATGATGTCGGCACCGCCTTCCACGGCCTTCAGGTGCACCATGGTGGAGAGGCCGGCGGTGGCGTGGCTGTGGGTGTTCACCGGCAGGCCGGTGGCGGCCTTGACCGCCTTCACCAGGTCAAACGCGGCGTAGGGCGTGAGCAGGCCGGCCATGTCCTTGATGGCGATGGAGGCGACCCCCATCTCCGCCAGGGTCCGGGCCATGGCGACGAAGTAGGCCACGTCGTGGACCGGGCTGACGGTGTAGGAGATGGCGCCCTGGGCGTGCTTGCCGGACTTGATCACCGCCTCGATGGACACCCGCATGTTGCGGGTGTCGTTCATGGCGTCGAACACCCGGAACACGTCGACGCCGTTGTCGGCAGCCTTCTGCACAAAGGCGCGCACCACGTCGTCGGCGTAATGGCGGTAGCCCAGCAGGTTCTGGCCGCGCAGCAGCATGTTGATCTGGGTATTGGGCAGGGCCCGGCGCAGCTTCTTCAGGCGCTCCCAGGGGTCTTCCTTGAGGAAGCGCACGCAGGCGTCGAAAGTCGCCCCACCCCAGGCTTCCAGGGACCAGAAGCCGACGCGGTCGAGTTTGCCGCAGATCGGCAGCATGTCCTCGGTGCGCATGCGGGTGGCGATGAGGGACTGGTGGCCGTCACGCAGGACGAGATCGGAGATGTGTACTTTTGCCATGGTTCTGTGAGCTCTTTACAAACCCAGATGGGCGGCGATGGCCGCCGAGATGGCGGCGGCGGTCAGTTCGGGAGGACGTCGGACCGCATAGTTCAGGAGTTCCGGGTGGGCCTCGACGAAACTGGTGTTGAAGCGGCCGGACTGGAATTCCTCGTTCTTGAGAATTTCCTTGTAGTAAGGGATGGTGGTCTTCACACCGTACACCACCATGTCATCCAGGGTGCGCAGGCCGCGGGCGATGACATTTTCCCAGGACAGCGCCCACACCGTGATCTTGGCGCACATGGAGTCGTAGTAGGGTGGAATGACGTAGCCGGAATAGATGGCCGCGTCGGTGCGCACCCCAGGTCCGCCCGGCGCGTAATAGCGCGAGATGCGGCCGAAGCTGGGAAGGAAGCCATTCTGTGGGTCTTCCGCGTTGATGCGGAATTCCATGGCGTAGCCGCGATGGTGGATGTCTTCCTGCTTGTATTGCAGTGGTTTGCCGTCGGCGATGCGGATCTGCTCCTGGACGATGTCGATGCCGGTGATGGTTTCCGTCACCGTGTGTTCCACCTGGAGCCGGGTGTTCATCTCCATGAAGTAGAACTGGTTGTCCGCGTCGAGCAGGAATTCCACCGTGCCGGCGTTCTCGTAGTTCACCGCGCGGGCGGCGCGCACCGCAAGCTTGCCAATGTATTCGCGCTGGGCTTCGGTGAGCTGCGGCGAGGGGGCGATTTCGATGAGCTTCTGATTGCGCCGCTGGATGGAGCAGTCACGCTCGAAGAGGTGGATGCAGTTGCCGTGCTGGTCGCCCAGGACCTGGACCTCGATGTGGCGCGGGTTGACCACGCACTTCTCCAGGAAGACCTCGGCCCGCCCGAAGGCCTTGCTCGCTTCCGACACCACCCGCTCGTAGTTCTTCATCAGGTCGGCTTCGGAATCGCAGCGCCGGATGCCGCGGCCGCCACCACCGTTGGTGGCCTTGAGCATGACCGGGTAGCCGATGCCGTTGGCCAGGTCGCGGGCTTCCTCGACGTTTTCCAGGTTGTGGTCGGAACCGGGCACCACGGGTATACCGGCCTTGATCATGGCCAGGCGTGCCTGGATCTTGTCGCCCATCTGGCGGATGACCGCGGGCGACGGGCCGATGAACTTGATGCCGCGCCGGGCGCAGACCTCGGCGATGACCGGGTTCTCGGAGAGGAAGCCATAGCCGGGATGCAGGGCGTCGCAGCCCGAGGCCACGGCCAGGTTGACAATGTTGTGAGCGTTCAGATAACCCACTACGGGGTCGGAACCGATGTTGTAGGCTTCGTCGGCTTTCTTGACATGCAGGGCACTGCGATCGGCGTCGGTGTAGATGGCCACCGACTTGATGCCCAGTTCCTTGCACGCACGCACGATGCGTACTGCGATTTCACCCCGGTTGGCAATAAGGATTTTGCGAATCACGCTGGCTTACACGCAAATGCGGTTTTTGACATTGGAAGCACTGCACAATATCATTATCGGCTTATGTCTGCACAGACCGTGATGGATCCGATCCGTTTTGCCCGTGAGGCCGCAAGCCTGGCGGGTGAATTCTCCCTGGCGGAGGTGGATCGTTTGCGCGATGAGTTGGCCGGTGAAGAAGGTGCGGTGACCTGGCGCCTGGAAGGTGTGTTGGTGGGAGGTCGTCCTGCCTTGCGGCTTCTGGTCGATGCGAACCCGACCCTGATCTGCCAGCGCTGTCTTGCCCCGTATGTTCATGCCCTGCATTTCGAGGGGGTGATATTGCTGGCGCGTAACGATGCGGAACTGGAACGCTGGGAAAACGATGATCCGTTGATCGACGTGATCCTGGCGGAACCTCGCATGGACGTGCGGACACTGATTGAAGATGAACTTTTACTGAGCCTGCCGGTAGTGCCCCGCCATGAAATCGGGGAATGCCAACAGACCATGATTGCCCAAGGAGCAAACTGATGGCCGTACAACAGAACAAGAAATCCCCCTCCAAGCGTGGCATGCACCGTGCCCATGACTTCCTGACCGCTCCGGGTACCGCCGTGGAACCCACCACGGGCGAAACCCATTTGCGCCACCATATCAGCCCCAACGGTTTCTACCGTGGCCGCAAGGTCGTTTCCACCAAGGGCGACAACACCTGAAGACAGTCTGCGAGCCGACCCGTCCCGGGTGATGTACACCACGCCACGACGGGCGGGTTGACCGCATATGCGAGAAATCACCATTGCCATTGACGCCATGGGGGGCGACCACGGCCCCCATGTCACCGTCAAGGCGGCGCTGAACATTCTTCATCGCGAACACGACGTCAATTTCGTCCTGGTTGGCCTGGAGGATGCCGTCCATGCGGAATTGAAACTGCGCCGGGCCCAGGTGGGCACTCGCTTGCGGGTCCATCACGCCAGCGAAGTGGTCAAGATGGATGACCCCCTGTCCGTCGCCTTACGCACCAAGAAAGATTCCTCGATGCGCGTGACCGCCGATCTGGTCAAGCGCGGCGAAGCGGATGCCGGGGTGTCCGCAGGCAACACGGGTGCGCTCATGGCGGTATCCCGTTTCGTTCTCAAGACCCTGCCCGGCATCGATCGTCCCGCCATTGCTTCCACCCTGCCTTCCCATACCGGCAGCACCTACATGCTCGATTTGGGTGCCAACGTCGATTGCACGGCGGAGAATTTGCTCCAGTTCGGCATCATGGGCTCGGCCTTGTGCGCGGCGATCGAGCACAAGGAGACCCCAAGTGTCGGCCTGCTCAACATTGGCGAGGAAGAGATCAAGGGCAATGATGTGGTGAAACAGGCCGGCGAACTGCTCAAGGCCAGCGGCCTCAACTTCTATGGCAACGTGGAAGGCGACGACATCTACAAGGGGACGGTGGACGTGGTGGTATGCGACGGCTTCGTCGGCAATGTCGCCTTGAAATCCTCGGAAGGACTGGCCAAGCTCATCGCCGAAGTGCTGCGCCGGGAGTTCAAGAAGAGCCTGTTCACCCGCATGGCGGGGCTGGTGGCTTTGCCGGTGATACGCGCCTTCAAGCGCAAGATGGACCCGCGCCGCTACAACGGCGCCAGCCTGCTGGGCCTCAACGGTGTCATCATCAAGAGCCACGGCTCGGCCGATGTCTTTGCTTTCGAACAAGCCATTCTGAAAGCGGTGGAGGAAGTGCGCGGCGGCTTGTTGCGCCGCATCGCCGATCAGGTCGGCGCCCATAACGGAAAACCAGTCGAAGGAGAGCCGGCGTGATTTTTTCCCGCATCATCGGAACCGGCAGCTATCTGCCGACCTATATCCTGACCAACGAAGAACTGGAAGCGCGGGTGGAGACCACCAGCGCTTGGATACTCGAACGCACCGGCATCCGTGAGCGACACATCGCCGCGGAAGGCGAACTCACCAGCGATCTCGCCCATCAGGCCGCACTGCGGGCGATCGCGGCGGCCGGCATCGACGCCGGTGAAATCGGCCTCATCGTGGTGGCTACCACCACTCCGGACCGCGTCTTTCCCAGTACCGCCTGCAAGGTCCAGGCCAAGCTTGGCATCAGCAACGGCTGTCCCGCCTTCGACGTCCAGGCGGTGTGCAGCGGCTTCGTCTATGCGGTGTCGGTGGCCAATGCCTTCATCCGTTCCGGCCAGGTGCAGACCGCCCTGGTGATCGGCGCCGAAACGCTCTCGCGCATCACCGACTGGGAAGATCGCGGCAACTGCATCCTCTGGGGTGACGGGGCCGGCGCCGTGGTGCTGCGGGCGTCGGATGAGCCCGGCATCATCAATACCCACATCCATGCCGATGGCCGCCACGAAGATCTGCTGTATGTGGACGGCGGTATCTCCATGAAGACGGACAGCCCGTTCTATATGCGCATGTCCGGCAATGCCGTGTTCAAGATGGCGGTGAAGACCCTGGATGCCATCGTCGACGAGACTTTGGCGGCGAACGCCCTGGACAAGTCCGACATCGACTGGCTGGTGCCGCATCAGGCCAACATCCGCATCATCACGGCCACCGCCAAGAAACTCGGAATGAGCATGGACAACGTGGTGGTTACCGTGGAGCGCCACGGCAACACTTCCGCCGCGTCGGTGCCCCTGGCCCTGGATACCGCGGTGCGCGAGGGCAAGATCAAGCCGGGACACCTGGTGCTGCTTGAGGCCTTCGGCGGTGGCTTCACCTGGGGCTCGGTGCTGGTGCGGATGTAACCCGCCAGGCAGTGCCAGCTCGACAAGGAGATAACATGAAATTCGCATTTGTATTCCCCGGCCAGGGCTCTCAGACGGTGGGCATGATGGCAGCCTACGGTGACG
>CAIXFP010000210.1 GCA_903918705.1 uncultured Pseudomonadota bacterium | reverse complement strand
TCTTCCGGCATCTTTAGCCGGTCCATGATGGATTTCAGGCGGTCGCCGCCGAAGATGCGCAGCAGCGGATCATCCAGCGAAAGATAGAAACGCGAGGAGCCCGGATCGCCCTGGCGGCCAGAACGGCCGCGCAATTGGTTGTCAACGCGGCGCGACTCATGACGTTCTGTGCCGATGATGTGCAGGCCGCCGGCGGCGATGACCTCGGCGTGGCGCGGTTTCCACGCTTCCTTGAGGGCGGCGGTTTTGGCGGCCTTGTCCTCGGGGGCAAGGTTCTCGGCCAGGCGGATCAGGTCGAGTTCCTTGTTGATGCTGCCGCCCAGCACGATGTCGGTACCGCGGCCGGCCATGTTGGTGGCAATGGTGATGCCGCCGGGGAGGCCCGCCTGGGCCACCACCTGGGCTTCCCGGTCGTGCTGCTTGGCATTGAGCACCTGATGCGGCAGTTTGGCCTTGGTCAGCAGCGACGAGAGGAATTCGTTCACCTCGATGGAGGTGGTGCCCACCAGCACCGGCTGGCCACGCTGGTGGCAGTCGCGGATGTCCTCGATCACCGCCTTCCATTTCTCGTCGGCGGTGCGGTAGACCAGGTCGTTCATGTCGCGCCGGATCATCGGCACGTTGGTCGGGATGATCACCGTTTCCAGGCCATAGATCTGCTGAAATTCGTAGGCTTCGGTATCCGCCGTGCCGGTCATGCCGGACAGTTTCTTGTACATGCGGAAGAAGTTCTGGAAGGTGATGGAAGCCAGGGTCTGGTTTTCCCGCTGGATCGCCACGCCTTCCTTGGCCTCCACCGCCTGGTGCAAGCCGTCCGACCAGCGCCGGCCCTGCATCAGGCGGCCGGTGAATTCGTCGACGATGATGACCTCGTTGTCCTGCACCACGTAATGCTGATCCTTGAAATACAGCACGTGGGCGCGCAGGGCGGCATGGACGTGGTGCATCAGGGTGATGTTGCCGGGGTCGTAGAGGCTGCTGCCCGGCGCCAGGATACCCAGTTCCGCGAGGATGGCTTCCACCCGCTCGTGGCCGCGCTCGGTCAGGGTCACCTGGTGTTGCTTCTCGTCCACCACGTAATCGCCCACCGGACAACGGCTCTCCATGGGCTCGTCGTCCTTGATGTCCCGCTCCTGGCGGACCAGGCGCGGCGGCACGGCGTTCATGGCCTGGTACATGGCGACGTTGTCGTCGGCCTGGCCGGAGATGATCAGCGGGGTGCGCGCCTCGTCGATCAGGATCGAGTCCACCACGTCGACGATGGCGTAGTTGAGGACGCGCTGCACCCGCTGCGACGGCTCGAACACCATGTTGTCGCGCAGGTAGTCGAAGCCGAACTCGTTGTTGGTGCCGTAGGTGATGTCGGCGGCGTAGGCGGCCTGCTTCTCCTCGTGGTTGAGCTGCGCCAGGTTGCAGCCCACGGTCAGGCCGAGGAAGCCGTAGACGCGGCCCATGGTCTCGGCGTCGCGGCTGGCCAGGTAGTCGTTCACCGTGACGATGTGCACGCCCTTGCCCGGCAGGGCGTTGAGATAGGCCGACAGCGTGGCCATCAGGGTCTTGCCTTCGCCAGTCCGCATTTCGGAAATCTTGCCGTCGTTGAGCGCCATGCCGCCGATCAACTGGACGTCGAAGTGGCGCATGCCATGCACCCGCACGGCGGCCTCGCGCACCGCGGCGAAAGCTTCCGGCAGCAGGGCTTCCAGGGTTTCGCCCTTGTCCAGGCGAGCCCGGAATTCATCGGTCTTGCCGCGCAATTGCTCGTCGGACAGCGCCTTGTAGGCCGGTTCCAGGACATTCACCTTGGCGACCACGCCACGGTATTGCTTCAACAGACGGTCATTGCGGCTGCCGAAGACTTTTTTGAGTAGATTGGAAATCATGAAAGGCGCTAGGTGGGAATGCGGAAAATCGCACGATGCTACCATACCGGGGTTTCCGTCCCCCGTAGCCCGGATGGAGCGAAAGCGGAATCCGGATAACCGGGTCGAATACGCATCGCCTCCCGGATTCCGCTGCGCTGCATCCGGGCTACAGCCTAACGCCTAACACCTCCCGCCCATGGCCTACCGCCCCTCTCCCCTGATCAGCCTGCGCAAGCTGCTGCGCGACAACCCGGTGCTCGAAGTCGCCCTGCCGGAAGCCGAGCGCCTGCGCGAGCTCAACCGCCGCCTCGCCGAAGTGGTGCCGGCGGCGGTGGCGCGGGCCTGCCGGGTGGTGGCGATTTCGGGCGACACCGCGTTGCTCCATTGCGCCAACGGGGCCGCCGCCAGCCGGGTGCGCAGCCAGGCCGGCGGCGTCGGCCGCGCCTTGAGCCGGCCGGAGGCGCCCGTGTTGGCGGTGAAGGTAAAAGTGCGCGCCGACTGGACCGTGCCCGAGAAACGGGAAAAATTCGGCCTCGGCAATGCCGCCCTGGCGGCGTTCCGGAATCTGGACGAACACTTGCCGGAGGGTGACCTGAAGGCGGCGGTGGATGCGCTGCTGGCGAAACGGCGGGGACGCTAAGCCCGTTTACAATCCCGCCATGATTCCCAGTTCAAACATCTTCCTGGTCGGCCTGATGGGCTCCGGCAAGACCACCATCGGCAAACTGCTGGCACGCCATCGCGGCCTCGCCTTCGTCGATTCCGACCACGAAATCGTCGCCCGTTGCGGCGTCTCCATCCCCACCATCTTCGAGATCGAAGGCGAGGAAGGCTTTCGCAAGCGCGAGTCCTGCGTGATCGACGAGCTCAGCCAGCGTCGCGGCATCGTCCTGGCCACCGGCGGCGGCGCCGTGATCCGCCCGGAGAACCGCGCCCACCTGAAGCACCGCGGCGCCGTGGTGTATCTGCGCTGCCAGCCGCGGGAGTTGTACCTGCGCACACGCCACGACAGGAATCGCCCGCTGCTACAGACCGACGACCCGTTGCGCAAGTTGCAGGATCTCTACGCCGCGCGCCACGCCTTTTACATGGAAGCCGCCGACATCGTCCTGGAGTCGGGCCGCCAGAGCGCCCATAGCCTGGTCCGCCGCCTGGAAAACAGCCTGGACCTGGCGGATGTGGCGCTTCCCGTGAAATGCCCGCCGGCCGACTGAGCCTCCTGCTGAGCGCGCTGCTGGCTGCCGGCCCGGCCTGTGCACGGGACTATCTGGCGGGCCCCGATGACTACCTTGCCCTGCTCGGCCATCTGCTGCCGGGCGACCACCTGGTGCTGCGGGCGGGCGACTACCGCGCCGGGCTGGAACTGCGCCATCTCGAGGGCGAGGCGGGGCGTCCCATCGTCATCGAGGGTGTGACGCCGGAACGCTCCGGCCATGGCGGCGGCACCCGCTTCCTGGCCGACGACGAGCACAACACCGTCAGCCTGCTCGACGTTCGCCACCTGGTGATCCGCAATCTGGAACTGGACGGGGGCGATCAGCCTGTGGACGCGGTGAAAGCGGAGGGCCACAGCCATTACGTTGACTTCATCACCCTGGAGAATCTTTACATCCACGACTACGCCGCCAGCCAGCAGAAAGTGGGCATCTCCAGCAAATGCCCGGCCTTCGGCTGGGTAGTGCGAGGCAACCGCATCGAGCGGGTGGGCACCGGCATGTACTTCGGCAATTCCGACGGTGGCGCCCCCTTCGTGGCCGGACGCATCGAGGACAACCGGGTCACCGACACGATCGGCTACAACCTTCAGATCAAGCACCAGAAGCCGCGCCCGGCCGGCATGCCGGAAGCGGATCGCAGCCACGACACCATCCTCCGCGGCAATCTCTTCGCCAAGGACACCGCCTGGCCCGGCCCCGCCGCCCGCCCCAACGTGTTGATCGGCCACGCGCCCAAGGAAGGCCCCGGCGCCCTCGACCGCGTACTGATCTACGGCAACCTGTTCTGGGAGAACCCGAGCGAGGCGCTGTTCCAGGGGGAGGGGCATCTCGCCCTCTACGACAACCTGTTCGTCAACAGCCAGGGGCCCGCCATTCATATCCAGCCCCACAACGACGTGCCGCGCCGGGTGGACCTCTTCGACAACACGATCATCGCCCGTAGCCACGGCATCCGCATCCTCCACCGCGACGGCGCGCCGCCGCTCTGGCCGCAACGGGTCTGGGGCAATCTGGTGTTCGCCGCGGAGCCGATCCGCGGCGGTGCGGCCGCCGCCAATCAAACTGGCGACTATGCCGCCGCCGCCAGTGTGCTGAAGCGGCCTTACGCCGAACGGGAGCGGCTCGACCTGGCGCCGCGCCATCTTCTGGCCGGCGCGAACCCGCCCTGGAGCGCGGACCCGGCAACCTACCCGGACAGCGGCCGGGATTTCGCCGGCCACCCGCGCGTCACCCCGGTAGCGGGCGCCTGCACCGACACGCCCTGCCCGGAGGCTCGCCATGACCCGTGAACACCGCGCCCGATCAGAACCACAGGCTGGCCCGCTGTTCAGGCTGGGCCTGTTCTATCTGGTTTTCGTCGTCTATGGCAGCCTGGTGCCGCTGGATTTCCGGGAGGTTCCCCTGGCGGAAGCATGGAGCGGTTTCCTCGGGCTGCCCTGGGCCGACAAGGGACCGTTCTCCTGGACCGACGCGATTACCAACGTCCTGCTTTATGCGCCCCTGGGTCTCCTGGGGCGCGGGATTCTGGCCGCGCGCGGACGCGGCGGCGGGCTGTCGGGCGCGATCCTGACCTGGCTGGGCTGCGTCGCCCTCAGCGCCGCCATCGAATTTACCCAGACCTTCACCGTGAGCCGCACCCCGCTGTTCGGGGACATCGTGACCAACGCCCTGGGCGCCGCCCTGGGCCTCCTGCTGTGGCCGCTGGCCCGGCCCGGACTGTTGGGCCTGCTGGCCCATTTTTCCGCCCTGACCGGCCAACTCTGTCCCAGCCTGGCGGCCGCCCGCCTGCCCGCGGCGCTCGGCCTCGCGCCTTATCTCGGCCTGCTTGCCTGGGCGAGCGGCTGGCTCGGCGCGCCCTGGCTGCCCCTGCCACAGGCGCTCGACCGCCTGGCGGCCGTGCCTCTCACCCCGTTCTATCAGGACTATTTCGCGGACATCGGTTTTGCCCTGCGCAGCGTGGCCCTGGTCCTGGCCGCCTTCGTGCCCCTGGGGGTGGGCGTTTGGGCAGGGCGCCGCCGCGCCACGCTTGGCCGCACCCTGCTGTGGCGGGCAGCTTACTCGGGCATGCTGGTGGACGCCGTGCTGGAGAGCGGCAAGTTGTTCCAGGCCAGCCGGCAGCCGGATTACAGCGACCTTCTGTTCGCCGCGCTGGGGGCCGCGCTGGGCGCCCTGCTGGCCTGCCGTTACGGCACGGCGCGACCAGCGCCGGCACTGGTCCCGATGGCTCCCCCGGAGTCGAACCCGGCCACCGTCCGCGCGGTCTCGGGAGGGCGGGGGCTGGGTGGTCCCCTGTTGGCGGCCGGGGCGTTGGCCGCCGCCCTGGCCGGCTTGTGGGACCAGCCTTTCGCCCGCATTCCCCTCGCCGGGGCGGCGCTGCTCTACGTCCTGCTCCTCGTGCGCCAGCCCCAGGCCTGGCTGGTGCTGGTTCCGGCGCTGCTGCCGGTGCTGGATCTGGCGCCCTGGTCGGGCCGCTTTTTCTTCGATGAATTCGACCTGATGCTGCTGCTCACCCTGGCCGTCGGCTACAGCCGCCGCCACACCGGCCCCCGGAGTCGGCCAAGACTGCCGCCGGGCGTGGCGTCCGGGCTGGGACTCTATGGCGTGCTTTACATCGCCAGCCTGGCGACGGCGCTGTTGCCCCTCGCGCCTCCGGACCTCAACGCCTTTGCCCACCCGTACAGCCCTTACAACCCCCTGCGGGTGGCCAAGGGTTTCTTCTGGGCCCTCGCCCTGCTGCCGCTGCTGCTCCGGCAGGCACGGGAGGGCATTCCGGTGGCGCGGCTGTTCACCCTGGGCATGACCCTGGGACTGGCCGGAGAAATCCTGGCCGTGCTCTGGGAAAGGGCCGTGTTCCCGGGACTGGCCGATGTCACACGGGACTTCCGGGCGGCCGGCCTGATGTCCAGCATGAATGTCGGCGGTTCCCATATCGAGGCCTACCTGGTGCTGGTGCTGCCCTTCCTGGCCGCTTATGTCGCCCAGCAGCGAACGCGGTGGGCCGCGGCGACGGCGATGGCGCTGCTGCTGGGCGGCCTCTACGCCCAGGCGGTGACCTTCGCCCGTGGCGGCTATGTCGCCACGGCGCTGGTCCTGCTGGTGCTGGGCGCGGGCTGGCTGCTGCGCGGCCGCCCCGAGGCCAGGCGGCGCGCCATGCCCTATATCCTCGCCGCCGGCCTCCTCGCCGGCCTGGTGGTGGCGCCCATCCTCGGCGGCCAGTTTGCGCAGGCACGCCTGGCGCAAACCAGCCACGATGCCGGAGTGCGCCTGGCCCACTGGCAACAGGCCCTGGACATGCGGGACGCGGATTGGTGGCACGCATTGTTCGGCATGGGGCCGGGCCGTTATCCCGTAACCTATTTCTTCCGCAGCGCGCCGGCAATGCGCCCGGCTTCCTTCGGCTATATCGATCTCGGCGGCCACAATGCCCTCTCTCTGGGCGCCGGGACGCCGCTCTACGTGGAGCAGAAGGTTCCGGTAAGCCATCACGTCACCTATCGTCTGGAGATCTCGGCGCGGCAAACCTCCGGCAACGCAAAGCTCAACGTGATGCTATGCGAGCGGACCTTTTTCGACTCCTTCGGCTGCGCCTCGTCCACCTTCGCCCTCACCAGCCAGTGGCAGAACTACCAGGAGGAACTCGCCCTGAACTGGCCGGAGGGCTGGGGACGCCCGGTGACGCTCTCCCTCGAAAATGCCGGTCCCGGCAGCGTGGCCGAGATCCAGCACATTGCCCTGCTGGATCCCGAGCGTCATGACGTGGTCAGCAACGGCGACTTTGCCCGGGGAGCGGATCGCTGGTACTTCAGCGTGTTCGACCACTTAGCATGGCATATCAAGAACTTGTGGGTCGATGTGCTGTTTGCTCAGGGCTGGCTGGGTCTAGCCGCCTTCGCGCTGCTGCTCGGCCAGGGCCTGGTTCGGATCACAGGGCGTTTTCTGCGCGGGGGTGACCTGTTCGATCTCGCCATCCTGGCGGGGCTGCTCGGATTCATGACCGTGGGCGGCGTGGATTCGCTGTTCGATGCGCCGCGCTTGACCCTGCTGTTCTTCCTGACCTTGCTGCTGGGCCAACTTGCCCGCGATGGCGGAGCCCGGACGCCGGCCACCAGACCGGCAGCGGAGCCGGTGGCCGCAGCCGCCGCGCAATCCGCTGAATTCGAGGCGCTCGCCGACCCGACCGAGCGGGCTGCTCCCGCCGCGCCAAAGCGCCGGAGCATGGCGCCGTGGCGCGATCTGGCCTGGAGCGCGGGATTGCTGGCCGCCCTGGCCCTGGCCGTGCCCTTCGTCCCCGGCATGCCCTACAACGCCAGGCAGTTGATTTATCCGTCCAGCCCCGTCGTCTCGGCCGTCGCGTTTTCCCTGTTCTGGTTCTGGTTCGCGGGTGTGCCGGCGCTGCTGGCCCGGCAACTGGACCAACAACGGAACTGGAGCCGGGCCTATCTCCTCGCCGTGCCGGTGCACGCGGCCGTGGCCGCGTGGCTGCTGATGCAGGCCGCCCCCAGCCGGAATTACCACGACATCGCCGGCTACCCCATCCTCGGCTGGCCCCTGCCCTTCGATCTCGAAACCCTGGCCCGCCTCACGGCCCTGTTCAGCGTGATCAGCCTGCTGTTGACCGTGGGGGCCTGGATAGCGCGGGCGCTGGCGACCCGGCGCCTCCACGCCGGCGCCGGCGCCCTGGCCGCCGTGGCGGTGCCCATCCTGGCCCTGGGACACTGGATCGTCATCGAGAAGGCCGCCACGGACAATCTGGTGGAATTGATGGCGGGAGGCGGCGGCTTGCTCTCCGATACCGCCCTGTCGCTTTGTGTCGTGCTGCTGGGCACGGTCGGCAGCCTGATGGCCCGCCTCGCCGTGGGGCGCGGCCTGAAAGCCACGACCACCCTGGCCTGGGCCTGCGTTGCCCTGCCGCTGAGTTTCGGCTTGCTGCAACTCGGCACGGACACGGACATCTTCAAATATGGCCGGCATTTTTCCGCCCTGCAGTTCCTGCTCAGCGCCGATCGGGCACATCTCGCATCCGGCGCGGAACTGGCGATCCGCTACGGACTTGCTTATTGCGGTGGCCTGGCGGCGCTGGCATTCGCTCAGCGGCCCTGGGTCGGCATGGCCTCTGCTCAACGTCCCGCCAGACGGAAGCGGCGGGCGCGTAGCGGGACGCCCCGAGACCTCCCGGTCGAGTAAGGATGGCCAGGCCGCGCCCTGGCGGCGAGAGGAACCTGCGAAACAGTGTCGGGGTTTTTTACAGCGATTTGTCCAGGCATCGGCAGGCGACCGTAAGCCATTGATTCCAATTAAATGCAAAATTCGGCATACTTCTTGCTGGCATGCCAGCAAGCTTTCCCGCACTCTCGGGGCGGGTATCAGCCAAAACAATTGGGAGTTCATCATGCGAAAACCGTTTCAATTACGCGCTGCCCGCGCCATGCCACTGGCACTGGCACTGGGCCTGCTCGGCGGCAGCATTTCGGCCCAGGCCGGTGTGCTGGCCTACGCCTATGACAGCGTCACCGGCCTGACCATCAACGGCCAGGCGCTCAGCCTCTCCTACAACG
>CAIXFP010000209.1 GCA_903918705.1 uncultured Pseudomonadota bacterium | reverse complement strand
GTTGCCCGCGCCAACCGTACTCTTCCCTGTCGATCGGCCGCAGCCGATGACCCGGACTAGCGATTCTTGAAGGACGCATTCATGAAAGTCTTACCCCAACTCCTATGCGGCATGCTGGTCGCCTGCGTTGCGTCCATATACAGCGATGCGGCGATGAGCGACATGCCCGCTCCCGCCGACCAGGCGAAGACCACGGTCAAGGCGCATCACAAGAAAAAGGCCAGAAAAGCCAGGCGGCACGTCAGGAAAATCCACCACGCCGCCAAGGCCGCGCCGATGCGGCTGGCCATGGCGGACAACCCCTACCTGCCAGGTTCTCCGCGCCCCATCATCGGTGTCCAGTCGAATCCCTACCTGCCGGGAGCCGCCATCACCACGGTAGCGGCAGTGAATCCCTATCTTCCCAAGCCGACTCCGGCCTCCCATGCCGCGCCCTTGATCGTGGTCAAAGCGCTGACCGGCGTAGCCGTCCCAGCCACCACCTTGGCCAAGGCGGCGGACGTGGCGGTCATTGCGCCGCGCGCTGCCCCGGCGACCGTGGCGCCAGCCGCCCCCATGCCGCTGGCGCGCCCCCTCGCCGTCGCCCCCACAGCGGTTGCCCCGGCCGTTGCGGCCCCGACGCCCGTGGTAGCCACCGTTGTGCCGAGGGTGGTCGCCCCGGTGCCGGTCGCAGCTACGCCGGCAGAGGCCGTTACCATGGTTGCAGCTCCCTCCCCCGTTCAAGTGGCCAAGGTGGCCGTCGCGCCGGCGGCGGAGCCGGTAACGCCCTGGACTGTGCCCGCCACGCCCGTGAAACCGGTGGGCAACCCCTACTTGGCCAATAGTGTGGCTTATAACCAGACCTCGCCATCGCCCTTCCCGCCGGGCCTGTTCACCTTGCCCCCCGGCTTGATTGCGCTTCCGACCGGTTTGATTCCCAACAGCCCGGTTAACGTGGGCCAGATGTGGAACGATTTGAAAGCTTACCTGCCCGAGCCCCACCTGCCGTCCCCGGACATCGCCATCCTCCCCAGGATCCAGAAGGTGTACCCGACCGGCGAAAGACCGATGTACGTGCTGACCTTCAAGTGCCCCACCGAACTGATCGGCATCACCCCGCTGCCCACCAAGGCCTTGCGCTGGCTGATCAGCAGCGGCATGGACGCCCTCAACAGCACCGATCTCCTGCCGTTCACCATGCAGCAGGTCTGCGAGTAACGCCGCCGTCGCAGCCGATGACGACGGGCCCGCACGGGCCCGTTTTTCTTTTCAGCGGGACGGCAACCGATGCGGCGAGGCAGCAACGACGAATAACTTTTCCGCAACCTCGATCGCCGCCGCCTATTGCGGCCGCGAATTCGGTATCCTCCGCGCACCCCGATGATGCATCGCAGCAACACCATGGCAACCCTCCAACACTCGGTTAAAAGCAGTACCGGCGCCCTCGCCATCGGCGCGCTGGGTGTCGTCTTCGGCGACATCGGCACCAGCCCCCTCTACACCGTGAAGGAAGTCCTGGAGGGACATCATCTGGCCCTCGACCCGGCCAACATCCTGGGCATGCTTTCACTGATATTCTGGGAACTGGTCCTGGTGGTCTCGCTGAAGTACGTCGGCATCATGATGCGGGCGGACAACAAGGGAGAAGGCGGCATTCTCGCCCTGCTCTCCCTGGCCCAGGCCCAGGCTCCTTTGGGTTCGCGCATCCGCTGGGCGATGATGTCGCTGGGTTTCCTTGGCGCTTCCTTCTTTTTCGGCGACAGCCTGATCACCCCGGCCATTTCCGTGCTCTCCGCCATAGAGGGACTGGAAATGGGGACGCCCCTTTTTCATCCCTTCATTGTGCCCCTGGCCCTGGGCATACTGATCGGACTGTTCGTCATCCAGCGCCATGGCACCTCCACCATCGGCATCCTGTTCGGCCCGGTGATGCTGGT
>CAIXFP010000208.1 GCA_903918705.1 uncultured Pseudomonadota bacterium | reverse complement strand
GTCCACCCCATCGACCTGGATAGCGAGGGAGAGATTCAGGAGTTCGTCAGCCACTCCTGGTACAAGTACAGTGGTGGCGACGCCCAGGGCCTGCATCCCTTCAAGGGCGAGACCGAGCTCAACTACACCGGCCCGAAACCGCCCTACGAACACCTGGAAGTGGAGAAGAAGTACTCCTGGCTCAAGTCGCCACGCTGGCAGGGCAAGGCCATGGAAGTCGGCCCCCTGGCCCGTGTGCTGATGCTGTATGCCACAGGGAACAAGCAGACCAAGGAACTTGTGGATTTCACGCTGAAACACCTGGATGTGCCAGTCACCGCCCTGTTCTCCACCCTCGGCCGTACCGCTGCGCGGGGCCTGGAATCCAAGGTCATGGCCGACGCCATGCAGGGCATGTTCGACAACCTCATGGCCAACATCAAGGCTGGCGACGTGAAGACCTTCAACGACCAGTACTGGGATCCCTCCACCTGGCCTGCCCACATGCACGGAGTCGGTCTAATGGAAGCGCCGCGTGGTGGTTTGAGCCACTGGATCAACATCGACGGCGGCAAGATCAGCAACTACCAGGCCGTGGTGCCCAGCACCTGGAACGCCGGCCCGCGCGATGCCAAGGGCCAGCCGGGTGCCTACGAATCGGCCTTGCAGCATAACCACGTCATGGCGGATCCCAAGCAGCCCATCGAAATTCTCCGCACCATCCACAGTTTCGACCCCTGCATCGCCTGCGCGGTGCACGTGACCGATCCGGATGGCGAGGAATTGGTACAGGTGAAAGTGAAGTGAATCAGGCCGGGCCAAGCACGGTCTTTCGTGCTGAAACCCGGCATCCCGGCGTAAAACGCAGTGCTGCTCTCGATCGATTTACTTGAGTTGTGACCGAGCGGATGCCAGTCGATAGTACATATTGCACTTGAATAAAGGATGTTGGTTGAGGCGGATGGTGGGTGCCAGTTGCCATGCCGCCGACACCAAGGAATGCGATAAGGGTGCCCGGCATGCACTCGCGCGAGAAATGACATCTCTGGACAGACACCGTACAGGAACCCGAAAGAGCACCGGCGGGGTAATTGATCCAGAGGCCGGGCACACCATCGCAGTCGCGAAAGCCGCCCCAAGGAGCGTATCTTTAACTGGCCTTTAGACGGTCGGAGATCATACAAATGGAAGACCCTCTCAAACGCCTTCTGGAAGCGGAAGTCCGCGCTCAGGCCATCATCGATGCGGCAAGTGTGGAACGCCAGCGCATTCTGGATGATGCCCTCGCCGCCGCCCGCGACGCCGAGGCACGTTTCGAAGCCGGGCGCTCCGATTTGCGCTCCCCGTTCCTTAAGGAAGCCCAGGGCCGAGCCGAACAGGCAGTGGCCGAACTGGCCCGCAAGTACGAAGAGCGCCAGCGTAGCCTGCGTGACCTGGCCTCCCGCCACGAGCAGGAGGCAGTCAGCGCTGCGTTGAATCTGTTGCTCGATCCGGCAGTTTGAGAGCGGGTTAGCGCCGGAACCAGCGCCCTACTCCACCCCGACTGGAAATGTCGTGTCAGCCTACCTGAATACTCGCGTCAGTCTTTTTTCCGGCCGTCTCTGGCTGCCGGAGAATTTTCAGGCGCTCTTGCACGTACCTGAAGCGGAGATTCCGCAAGTCCTGGTGGAAGGCGGGCTGATGCAACTGGCCGGAGTGGTGCCCGGCAACGACATTCATTCCCTGGAACAAAGCATCATTGCCCAGTTGCTGGAGGAAACGCTGATCCTGCTGCGCCCTCTCACGGGCTCCGCGCGAGCCTTCCTGTTGTACTGGACCG
>CAIXFP010000207.1 GCA_903918705.1 uncultured Pseudomonadota bacterium | reverse complement strand
GAGGTTGAACACCAGATTGGTGGCGCTGGCAGACGGCCCTGCGTAACCCAGCACACTCATCTGGAAAGGCATCAGCAGGAAAGTGCAGGCGGTGCCCACCATCGAAGAGAAGAACGAAAGCACGAAGGCCACCAACGGCGGCAGCCAGAGCCAGATTTTGATGCCGGAGTCAGGGAAGTGCATCGGCGTCATGGCAGGTCTCCGTTTCCATCAGTGCAGAGGCCGCAGCCAGGGTTCATACGAAGTCTCACGATCTTGAATTCGCCCGGTGACTACTCGCCCGCCAGCATTTGCCGCACCAGATTTTTCAGCCCGGTGATGGGAAAAACCGCGGGCGACAGCGGTGGCAGTTCGGGATTACCGGCAAGGATCAGCGGCAATTTGAAGTCTTCCGGATGGTGGGTGCCGTGCTGCCGCTCATGTCCGGCGTGGTCACTGGTGACGATGAGGCGCCAGGCGCCGCGCTTGCCGATGTCTTCGAACAACGGTGTCAGCGCCATGTCGATGTCCGTCAGTTCGTCGAGATAATCGGGTGAGAGCCAACCGGAATTCATGCCCGCGTATTCCAGTCCGCTGATGTGCAGAAACACAAAGCGCTTGCCGCCCTGCAGGAAGAAGGCGCGCGCCCGGTCGATGCCGTCATCCGGCGCCAGCGCTTGCTCGTCCACGGCGGCGCCGGCCAGATAGCCAAGCTTCGGCTTGGCGTAATAGAAGGCCGTGTGAAATCCGTGCCGTTTGGCGTCGTCGAACAGCGTTGCCTGGGCCACCCGGGGCTGACCGGGCTGCCAGTCGTTATCCCGCTTGCCGCTTTGTTCGGGAGTCAGCCCGGTCAGCATCGCCGTATGGGCGATCAACGTTTTTGGCGGATCGACGCTCTGCCCCGCTAGGGTGAACCTTCCCGGCCGCATCAAGGTATGGAGGGTAGGCGCGGTCTTTGCGCTCAACGCGTCAGGGTGCAGGGCATCGACTGAAACGACAAGCACGGTCTCGATTTCAATTGCATGGCCGGGTCCGATGAGCAGTAATGCGAGACAGAAAACAATGATTTTATTCAGCATCAACGAACTCCTCGATTAGCCGTGCTCATGCTCATTCCCCGGCGGTTCTCGCCAATGCACGGTGCGGGTCATGGGTTCCGGTTGCAGGGTGGCGTGGTGAATCTCGAAGCGCTCCGCCAGCAGCGCGTGGCTGGCTACCAGTACGCGTTCCCAGTTGGCGATGTCGTTCACCACCAGATGCGCGGTAAGCAGCGGTTGTTCCGCCTTGACCGCCCAGATGTGCAGATCGTGAACCGAGGCCACGCCGGGCACACCGGCCAGCGCCTGGCCGACTGCTTCCGGGTCAACATTGAATGGTGCGCCTTCCATCAGCCCATGCAGCGCCTCTCGCAGCAGGCGCAGGCTGGAGACCAGGATCAAAGCGCCGATGGTCAGGGACAGCAATGGGTCGATCGGCGTCCAGCCAGTGAAGGCGATGACGAGACCTGCGAGCAAGGCCGCCACCGAACCGAGCAG
>CAIXFP010000206.1 GCA_903918705.1 uncultured Pseudomonadota bacterium | reverse complement strand
CGTTGGGCACTTTTGGAGGAGCTGTTAAACATGGGCTAACGCATCCAGTGCCGTGCGATCCATCGCGCCCTCGCTGGCCAGACGCAGCGCCTGGTCGCTCTCGGCGAAGTTGTTGATCGAGCCGATTATCAAGCAGGCCTGCGCGACGTCTTGAGGACGCCTCTCAAGGCACGCAGCACGGGTCGGCTCGGCCGATAAGTCGGCGCCTGACCGATCAGGGCGGTGCCGTCATGGCCGCGGCAGCGACGCCAGCCACGCGGTGATCTGATCCAGCGCCTGGGTGACGGCGACATTGGACGCGGCGGCCGCGCCGCGGGCATCGGAGCTGGATGCCGGCGCCTGGGTCGCTATGCGGGTCTCGGCGAGAAGATGGGCGTCGCCGCGGCGCACCAGTTCCACGTCCAGCACCAGGTTCATCTTACCCGGTACCTGTGCGGCATCGTGGTAGAAATCGAGCAGGCGGCTGTTGAGCTGGTAGTCGCCCGTCACGCCGGAGCCGAGGGTTACCACCACCGGGAACAGGCCGGAACCGCGCAGGCGTTGCAGCAGCAATTGGTTGAGGCGCTCCGCCGGATCTTCCGTCATGAGGGCGTATTGGTAATGTCCACGTCTGCCCGGGGCCTGGCTGAAGGCCATGGCATTGCTCTGGTAGAAGGACGGGGCGTCGGTCGGCCGCAGCAGCAGCGCTCCGGGCCAGGCGGTGGCGATCCTCGTCGGCGCGGCCTGGTCTTCCAGCAGGTAGGTGGTCGTGGCGTGGCGTGGTCCGGCCAGACCGCAGGCGCCGAGCAGTAGTAGAACGAAAAGACTGGCGCGGGTTTTCATCAGCGTTCCTCCCCGGGTCCGAGACTGTCCGGCTGGGGTCCGAACAGGATGCGTTCCGGCTCGCCCAGGGCGCGCGCGGTGTGTTGCAGGGAGCCGGCACCGTCGCGCAATACCTTGGTGGTGGCTTGCAAATCCTGACTGGTGAGGTCAGTGGCCAGGCGCAGGTTCAGGCTGAGTTGGCCGATGTCGGCACGGGTCTGGTTCAGCGTGGCGCTGGCGTCGTCGAGGACGCCGCGCACGCTGTTCAAGGTGTCGACCGACCGCGCCGCCAGCGTGTCGATGCGCTGGCCGGCTGCCGTAATCGCCGCGTCCGCGGTCGCTCCGACCTGTTCCAAACGTTCCGCCGCGCGCCGTGATTCTTCCAGGGTGGCCTGCAGTGCCGGGGCGGAGGCGGCCAGTTGCCCGGTGAGGTTGCGGGTGTTCGCCAGGGTGCTGGCCAGGGCCCGCTGGTTATTGTCGGAGAGCAGGGTATTGATGCGTGCCAGGGTTTCGCCGCCGCGGTTGCCCAGGTCTTCCAGCACGCCGGTCATGCGGGTGATTTCCGGAACGCCTTCCGTAATGACCGGATAGGGCTCGCCGGGCAACAATCGGGTCAGGGGAGCGGCGCCGGCGTTGGTGTTGCTCAGGTCCACCCCGGCGATGCCGGTGACCAGCTTGCGGTTCACCACGGCCTGGGCGCCTTCCAGCAGCGGGATGCGGGCATCGACCTCGAGCAGCACCCGCACGCCGCGGGTGGTGTCCGGCAGGATACGGTAATCCGCGACGCGGCCGACATGGATGCCGCGCATGCGGACTTCGCTGCCGATCTGGAGACCCTCCAGGGATTGTTTTTGAAAGTACACCGTGTAGCGGGTGCTGGGCAGCTTGTCGCTGGCGCCGGAAAGCCAGTAAAGCGCCACGGCCAGGGCTAGGAAGAGGGCGATCAGCATGGCGCCGACCCAGGCATAGCGTGCTTCGGATTCCATGGTTACTCCAGCATCTCAAGGTAAGGCGCACCGCGAAGCGGTTTCGCCGGGGAGGTGGCGGTGCGCTCTACGCGCATCTGCCCGGCAAGGCTATTGGCCATCAACGGGCCGTGTCTCGAAGTAGGACTGTATCCACTCATGCTCGACCCGTGCCACTTCCCGGACCGGGCCGTCGGCGATGACCTTGCCCTGATACAGCACGATGACTCGGTCCGCCAGTTCCCACAGGCTATCCATGTCATGGGTGGTGAACAGGACGGTCAGCCCCAGGCTGTTCACCAGAACGCGCAGGGTGCGGTCGAATTCCCGTGCGCTGATGGGGTCGAGGCCGGAAGTGGGCTCGTCGAGGAACAGCAGTTCCGGTTCCAGCGCCAGGGCGCGCGCCAGGGCGGCGCGCTTGCGCATGCCGCCGGAGAGTTCGCTCGGCATCTTGTCGGCGGCGTCGGGGGGCAGGCCGGCCAGGGCCAGTTTGAGGCGCACCACCTCGTCGCGCAGGGCCGGCGATAACCCGGGCATGTGCTCGCGCAAGGGGGTGGCCACGTTTTCCACTACTCGCATGGCGGAAAACAGCGCGCCGTCCTGGAACAGCAGGCCGAATCGGCGGCGCAGGGCCTGCAATGCCCGTGTGCCTTGCCGCGCGAGATCCTGGCCGAACAGTTTCACGGTCCCGGAGTCGGGATGGCGCAGACCCACCAACTGGTTCAGCAACACGGTCTTGCCGGTGCCGCTGCCGCCGATCAGGGCGACGATCTCGCCGGGATGCAGGGCAAAGCCGACGCCATCGTGGACCCAGCGTCCGGACAGCCGGGTGCGCAGGGCAGCGACCTCGACCACGGGCGCGTTCGACATGGCCTTCACGGCCCGATTTCCGGGTAAGCCACGGCGAAGGCCGCATTGATCAGGATCACCGCGACGATGCTGCGCACCACGGTGGATGTGGTGTGCAAGCCGACGCTGCGGGCGTCGCGCTGTCCCGTGAAGCCGCTGTGGCAGGCGATCAGGGCGATGGCGGCCGCGTACACGGGGGACTTCTCCAGGCCGAACAACACGGTGCCCAGGGGCAGCACGTTCTGCAGCCGTTCGAAGAAGTTGGCGGCGGGAATGCCCAGGTGCCACACGACCACCTGGGCGGCGCCGAGGATGCCGGCGACATCGGCGAGGAAGGTGAGCAGCGGCAGCATCAGGACGATGGCGAACAGGCGCGGCAGCACCAGCACCTGGAAGGGCGAGAGGCCCAGGGTGACGATGGCGTCGATTTCCTGGCTCACCTTCATGGCGCCGAGATGGGCGGTAAAAGCGGCGCCGGAACGGCCGGCCACCAGGATGGCGGTGATCAGGGGTGCCATTTCGCGGGCGATGCCGATGCCGACGCCGTCCACCACCAGATGGTTGGCGCTGAATTTCTGCATCTGGAT
>CAIXFP010000205.1 GCA_903918705.1 uncultured Pseudomonadota bacterium | reverse complement strand
TCCTCGGGCAAGACCACGTTGACCCTGGGTCTGTGCCGGGCCCTGGCAAATCGTGGCATGCGGGTGCAGGCGTTCAAGAAGGGGCCGGACTACATCGATCCCATCTGGCACGGCCTGGCGGCGAGGCGTCCCAGTTACAACCTGGATTACCACATGATGGGTGTGGACGAGATCGACGCACTGTTCGCGCGTCACGCGACCAAAGCCGACATATCCGTCATCGAGGGCAATAAGGGGCTCTACGATGGCATGGATGTGGAAGGCTCCAACTGCAATGCCGCCCTGGCCAAGCAGTTGCAAGCCCCGGTGGTGCTGGTGCTGGATACCATCGGCATGACCCGTGGCATCGCGCCGCTGATCCTCGGCTATCAAGCCTTCGACCCGGAGGTGAACATCGCCGGCGTCATCCTGAACAAGGTGGGCGGGCCGCGCCACGAGGGCAAACTACGTGAGGTTATTGCACGCTATACCAACGCTCGGGTGCTCGGCGCGGTCTACAAGAATGAACAAATGGCCATCGCTGAACGCCATTTGGGTTTGGTACCCGGCAACGAGGCGGCCCAGGCGGACGCCCACATCGAAGCCATTGCGCACATCGTCGCCGAGCAGGTCGACCTTGACCGGTTGTTGGAAATCGCGCGCCAGGTGCCGCCTGCGCGCATGGCGCGCCCCAGTCAGGCGCAGCGAAGCGGGGTGCGCATCGCCTACGCCCACGACCGCGCCTTCGGCTTCTACTATCAGGAAGACCTGGATAGCCTGACTGACGCCGGAGTCGAGCTGGTGCCTTTGGACACGCTGTCGGCACCCCGCCTCCCCGAGGTGGACGGCCTGCTGCTCGGCGGCGGATTCCCCGAGATGTTCATAGAGAGCCTCGCCGCGAATGCCACTCTGCGCCAGGACATCGCCCGCCAGATCGATGCCGGCTTGCCAGTCTACGCGGAGTGCGGCGGACTCATGTACCTGAGCCGCTCCCTGCGGTGGGGTGAACGTTGGGGCGAGATGGTCGGCGTGCTCCCCGGCGATGCGGTCATGGGCGAGCGCCCTGTGGGCCGCGGCTACGCTGAATTGCTGGAAACCGCCGCAGCCCCCTGGCCGGCCCAGAGCAAAGTTATCCCCGCCCACGAATTTCACTACTCGCACTTGGAAAACCTTCCCGATGGCCTCAATTACGCCTACCAGGTGCGGCGCGGCCAGGGCATGGACGGCCAGCGTGACGGTTATGTCTACCGCAATCTGTTGGCCTCCTACTGCCATCGCCGAGGTTCCGGAGAACAGGGCTGGATCGCGCCTTTCCTCGAGAAAGTGCGGGCTCACGTCGGGCGGGGTGCTGTAGTGACACCCGAAATCTCATTGTCATGAAACCCGGGGCATGCCCCAACTTTGTAAGGAAAGAAACATGATCAGTTTGACCAAAGAAGCCGCCGATCAGGTTCGCGCCTCGGCAGAACAGTCCGGCGCCGGCAACATGGCCCTGCGCATCGCCGCGCGGGTCAACCAGGCCGGCATGATGGAATTCGGCATGGGATTCGACGACGAGCGTAGCAATGACGCCATCGTCGAATCCTGGGGCGTGACCCTGCTGGTGAACGCGGAAAGCGCCCCCATGCTGGACGATGTCACCATCGACTTTTCTGAAGTAAACCCCGGCGAGCACCGCTTCATCTTCATGAAGGCCAGTGCCCAGGGTTGCGGCAGCGGCGGTTGCGGCAGCGGCGGCTGTGGTTCCGGCGGCTGCGGTTCCTGAAGCGATGTCGGGTTACGGCGCTCGCGCCTAACCCGACCTACGATATCCGACCCGACTGAACCATGGACTACTTACCTATTTTCCTTGACCTGCGCGGTCGCAAGGGCATCGTGGTGGGCGGTGGCGACACCGCCGCGCGCAAGGCCACGCTTTTGCTCAATGCCGGCGCCTGGGTCCACGTGGTGGCGCCCACCCTCGGCGATGCCTATCGCGATCTGCTTGAGCACGAGCGTCTGATCCACCTGCCCGCGCTATTCCAGGCCACCCACCTCGACGGCATGGACGTGGTGGTCGCCGCCAGCGGCGATGGTGAGCAGGACCGTGCCGTTTTCACGGCGGCGCGCTCCCGCAACATCCCGGTCAACGCGGCGGACAAGCCCGAAATCTGCTCCTTCATCATGCCTTCCATCATCGACCGCTCGCCGGTGATGGTGGCGGTGTCCAGCGGCGGCGAGGCGCCGGTGTTGTCGCGCCTGCTGCGCGCCCGCCTGGAAACCCTTATTCCAGCCGCCTACGGCCGCCTGGCGGCTATCGCCGGGCAGTTCAAGAAAGCGGTTCGGGCCAAGTTCACCACTACCGAGCAGCGTCGCAAGTTCTGGGAAAAGGCGTTCCTGTCGCCCATCTCGGAAATGGTCTTCTCCGGCCGCGAGCAGGAAGCCGAGGCCAACCTCCAGGCCATGCTCGACGCCGGGGGCGAAGCACCAGCCTCTGGCGAGGTCTACTTGGTGGGCGCCGGCCCCGGCAACCCGGACCTGCTCACCTTCCGCGCCCTACGCCTGATGCAGCAGGCCGACGTGGTGGTGTACGACCGCCTGGTCAGCCCGCCGATCCTGGATATGTGCCGGCGCGACGCCGACCGCATGTACGTGGGCAAGGAGCGCGACAAGCACGCCGTGCCCCAGGACGAGATCAACATGGTTCTGGTGCGCCTGGCCCAGGAGGGCAAGCGGGTATTGCGCCTGAAGGGCGGCGACCCGTTCATCTTCGGGCGTGGCGGCGAGGAGATTGAAACCCTGCGTGATCATGGCGTGCCGTTCCAGGTGGTGCCGGCGGTGACGGCGGCGGCGGGGGTGGCGTCCTACGCCGGCATCCCGCTCACCCACCGCGACCATGCCCAGGCCCTGGTCCTGGTCACCGGCCACCTCAAGGATGGCACCATGGATCTGGATTGGGACATGCTCTGCCGTCCCCGTCAGACTATCGTCATTTACATGGGCCTCAAGGGCCTTGTGACCTTGTGCGAGCAGATGAAACTGCACGGCCTGCCCGGCGACACCCCGGCCGCTATCGTGCAGCAGGGCACCACGCTGAACCAGAAGACCGTCATCGGAACCCTCGACACCCTGCCGGCCCTGGCCGCCCAGGCCGAACTGAAGCCGCCGACCCTGATCATCGTCGGCAGCGTGGTCAGCCTGCATGCCAAGCTCAACTGGTTCCACCCGGAACCGGCGGCGGACGACCACTGGCATACGCCGCTGGATCGGCCGGCGAGCATGTAGTCTTTTCTCCCTCCCACTTCGGGGGGGCCGGGGGAGAGGGTGCGGCGTCGAGTTAATCGACGCGGGTTCCCTCCCCCGGCCCTCTCCCGGAGGGAGAGGGAGCAAACCACCCGCCATGGCCCGCGACCAC
>CAIXFP010000204.1 GCA_903918705.1 uncultured Pseudomonadota bacterium | reverse complement strand
TGCACTTCCAGGGAATGTTCCTGGGCGTGGGCGGCGGGGTGTACCTGGACCTGGGGCAAGCCGTCGATGGTGGCGATGGCTTCCTGGTCCAGGCGCACCCGGCCCAGCGGGGTTTCGAAGGTGTCCACACCGGGCAGGGCCAGGCCCGGTGTCCACACCCTGTGGACCGGCCCGAGCAGAATCACCCGTTTGATGTCGGCCCGCAGCGGCTGCAACAGGGTATAGGCGCTGGCGGCGATGGGACCGGAGTAGATGTAGCCGGCATGGGGAGCGATCAGGGCCTTGGGCCGCAGCGGCGCCGAGCCGGCTTCGGCCAGGAAACCTTGCAGCATGGTGGCCAGTTCGCTGGGGTTGCCGGGGTAGAACGTGCCGGCTACGGCGGGGGCGCGGATGGATTGCATGGCGGACTCCGTATCATTTCCCGGCCACCCCGTAAAATCCGGGGCACCGTCCTACGCATACTAGACCAATGCCCCAGCATTTTTCCCTTCTTCCCGCCGCCGGCGTGGGCGCCCGCATGGGGGCCGGCCATCCCAAGCAATACCTGGACATTCACGGCCGCCCCATGATCTGGCATGCCATCCGAGCCTTCGAGCGGCATCCGGCCATCAAGCGGGTGTACGTCGTGCTGGCGGCTGCGGACGGCTGGTGGGTGGATTACGACTGGTCCGCCTTCGCGAAGCTGACCGTGCTGCGTTGCGGCGGCGCCACCCGGGCGGAAACCGTGGCCAACGGCCTACGGGAAATGCGCGGGGAAGTGGGGGAGTCGGATTGGGTGCTGGTGCACGACGCCGCGCGGCCCTGCCTGTCGCGGATGCTGCTCGACAAGCTGTTGGCGGAACTGGCCGGCGACGAAGTGGGCGGCATCCTCGCCGCTCCGGTGGCGGATACCCTTAAACGCGAGGATGGGGGCCGGCGTATCGCGGAAACCGTGTCTCGCGAGCGTTTGTGGGGTGCCCAGACGCCGCAGATGTTCCGCCATGGCCTGTTGCTGCAGGCTTTGGAGCAGGCCGGAGGCGCGGTCACCGACGAGGCATCCGCCCTGGAGTTCATCGGCCTCGCGCCGCGCCTGGTGGAAAGCGATCTCACCAACCTGAAGGTGACCTACCCGCGCGACCTGGAAGTGGCCGCCTGGCTGCTGGGAAAGTAGCGCCGGCGCTACAGCTATGCGACCAGCGTTCCGGCGCGGTAATCCGCCAGGGCCTGCTCGATTTCCTCGCGCGTGTTCATCACGAAGGGGCCGTACTGGACGATGGGTTCCTTGAGGGGCTTGCCGGCCACCAGGATGCAGCGGGCGCCACTGCCGCCCGCCTCGATGCTGACCGTATCGCCTTGCCCAAGCACCGCCAGGGTGTGGGTCGCCAGGGGCTGGCCCGCGAGCCGGGCCGCGCCCTCGAAGGCGTAGACGAAGGCGGTGAGGCCGGCCGCCAGCGGGTGCTCGAAACGGGCCGCGGCGGGCAGGGTGACGTCCAGGTATTGCACCTGGGTGTTCGGGTCGCGCACCACCCCGCGCACACCGGCGTGCTCGCCCACCAGCACGCGGATGCGGGCCGGGCCGTCGCTCACCTCGGGTATCGCCTCCGGTGCGAACTCCTGATAGGCCGGTGGCGCCATCTTTTCGCTGGCGGGCAGATTGATCCAGAGCTGGAAGCCGCGCATCCGGCCCTGGGTCTGCTTCGGCATCTCGGAATGGATCACGCCGCTGGCCGCCTTCATCCACTGGGCGCCGCCCGACTTCAGGTCGCCGGTGTTGCCCATGCTGTCGCGGTGCTCCATGTGGCCGTCCAGCATGTAGGTGAAGGTGATGAAGCCGCGGTGGGGATGCTCCGGGAAGCCGGCGATGTATTCGTCCGGGTCGTCGCTGCCGAAGTGGTCCAGCATCAGGAAGGGGTCCAGGTTCTTCAATGCCGGGGTGCCGATGCTGCGATGCACGGTGACGCCCGCGCCTTCGGTAACCGCCAGGGCGGGGACGAGTTGCTGGATGCTGCGATGGGTCATGGCGGGCTCCATGGACGTGGCGCGTTGGGTTGGTTCGGCAGATTTACCCGCTGGGGAGATCCACCGTGATCAGCCAGATGTGGGGCCAGCGGGCCTGAAAACAACAACGGCCCGCGGGGGCCGTTGTCGGTAACCGGGCTTGTCGCGTCAGACGCAGTCCTTGCTGCCGCAGGAGAGATCGCCGGGGCGGCCGGGTTCACCATATTTGTCTTCTTCCAGTTGGTCGCGGTTGGCCTGGTACTCGTCGCGCAGCTTTTCCGCCTTGGCCTTCAGTCGCTCCATGCGGGCCTCGTAGGCGCCTGGCTGTTCCACCAGGAATTTCTCGCCGAACAGGGTGTGCTTGAGGAAGTTGTAGCCGAACTCCAGCAGGGTCACGTCGTCGGCCAGCAGGGCGGCCATGACGTCCATGGGGATGTCGTAGGTGCGGTTGAATGCCTCGCTGGAGACGAAGGCGCGGAAGCGGTCGATGTCGTAGCTGGCCATGAAGAACAACTGGTTGGACACCGCCGGCGGCTTGCCGATGCCGGGGCCGGCGGATTTGCGCTTCAGCACCAGTTGCCGCCAGCCGCGGCCCAGTTCGTCGTAGATGTCGACGCCCTGTTCCTTGCGGTATTCGTCGATGGAGAGGGAGCGCGGCTCGTTGTGGCCCAGGCAGTGCTTCTCCGGGACCATGGCGTAGACGGCGCGGTCGGTGAATTCTTCCTGGTTGCGCATGGACAACAGCGCGATCGGGTAGTAGCGGCAGGCGGTGGGGCGATCCGCGTAGACGCCGCAGCCTTCCGGACGCATGAACTGGCAGGCGGTGCCGCCGTCCACCGGGCGGAATTTCACGCCGGGCATGCCGTCCTGGTCCATCTCGTAGGGCACGGTGTACTGCTTGAGGAAGTCGCCGGAAGACAGTTCCAGGCGATTCTTCAGGCGCAGGATGTCGTAGGGAGTGAGGGTGATGTCGATGTTGGCGCAGCAGGCGTTCCAGCAACCCACGTCACGGTGGCAGCGGAACTGGATGACCTTCTCGCCATCGAGCATGTTGGGCGTGACCGGACTCAACTCGAAGGGAGCGTCCTGGGCCAGATTCTTGAATTGGGTTTCGTCCATGGGGATCTCGTGCCGGCGTGAATATGGGAAACGCCTTATATGGGGATTCCCGGGCGCCGCGCAAGTGGGGGATGGACTACTCGGGCGCTCAGGCGCTTCCAGAAGGCGGTAGGCGTTTTCGTGCGGGAGTGGCGACGCACGCGCCCGTCCATGCGGCGGCAAATGCGCATCACATGGCTGAATCGTGCCGGAGTACTGAGGCATGCCCTGATGACAGGTTCCTTGTGTGGTCGTGATGAGCCGGGCAGAGGAGTATTCGTCGATACGTCATCCGGCGATCTGATCGACGCTGCATACAAGCGGCCAGGAGGTATCGTCCGGCCCGGGAAGGGCATCCCCCCTGTGCCCCAGCCCTCCCCAGTCCGGCCGCACGGCCGACACCCGTGTGTTTGATCTGAATGGCCCGGTATGATGGAAGCGTCTGCGCAAGCGCTTGACGAGATGGTCAATGTCCTGTGAATCCTTGCCAGGACGACGTCATCTATTCCCGCGCAGGTCGCGCCTGGTTCAGGGCATGGGATAGCGCATTGATTTTGGGGCGGGGTGTGGATGCCGGATTTGTTGGTTGGACTTGATG
>CAIXFP010000203.1 GCA_903918705.1 uncultured Pseudomonadota bacterium | reverse complement strand
TGACGGTGCGCGCCATCTGCAGCGGCACGCTCTTCTCCTTCTCGGCGTAACGCTTGACCAGGCCTTCCGGGGTTTCCTGGAGGAAGCCGCTTTTCTGCTCGATCAGCAACAGATCGCCGGCCGGGTTCACCACCACGAAGTCGATCTCGCCGTAGACCGAGAAGCCGTGTTCCAGGCGGGTCCAGTGCAGCGCGTGGTAGACGGTGTAATCCGCCGGCAGGCCGGTTTCCAGTTCGCCCAGGGTCTCGATCTCGCGCGCGGCGGCGCCGGCCACTTCCAGCGCGCGCCAGCCATCGGGGAGGATTTTTGCCATGCGGATCAGACCCGTGTCATCACATCACGTCGGAGCGGCGAAGGGTGCGGCGGCTCAGAATTGATACGTCGCCTGGAGCAGGAAGAGATCCCAGCGCGGCGAGGTGTGCAGGCTATTCCATTGGCCGTTGCTCAGGTTGTCGGCCGGCGGCAGCCAGTTGGTGCCGTCCACGCGATGTAGTTCCGCCGCCAGCAGCCACCGGCTGGTCGGCCGGTAGCGCACCCCCACGGTCCAATCCCGCGCATAGCGCGACCAGGCGGCTTTTCCAGTGCTGGCCTGATATTGGATCCCGTCCGGGTCGTCCACGTCGATCACCGAGTGGTCATAGCGCAGCAGTCCTTCCCAGAGCGGCGCGAAGCGCCATTCCCCCTGCAAATACCAGGCATGGCCGATGTTGTGGCCCTCCTGGCTGGGAATGAGGCCGGGTAGGAGGCTGTCGAAACGATTCCCGAAATAATTGCGCGACCTCTCCGCGGAAACCGAAAGCTTCTCGCCATTCCATTGCAGGGACAGGGCGGTGAACTTGAAATCGAGGCGGCCATCCGCCCAGACATCGGCGCTGCCGGGACGATAGTACGCGGAGCCCTGGGCATGGCTGAACAGGGCGCGGAAACGGCCACCGTCATGGTCGTAAGCCAATTGGCCCGCGTAAGCCTCGTGGTCGTGGGAATACAGGCTGCCCGGAAACAGGGTGCGATCGCCCAGGAAGGACCAATAGGTATTGGCGCTGCCGACATTGGGCTTGATCTGGGAGGCGCGCAGGGTGATGACGTTGTCGCCCACGATGCGTTCCGTTTCCAGGTGGATGCCGACCGCGGCCTGGTTGAGCTGCCGCAGCGAGTCCAGGTACATGGACTGGGGCGCAAGGATGCCCGGGCGGGTCATGGGGGTATCGCGCATGTCGTTGTAAAGGCCGTAGGGCACCTTGATCTTGCCCAACTTGAGCGTCGTATGCCCGGTCTCGCTCTCCAGCGGCGTCCAGGCAGCGTAGCCATAGTCCGCCTCCACGTCGCCGTCTTCCGACTGGCCGCCGCGACGGTAGATAGCCTGACCCGCGAGCAGCCATTGCGGGTGCGGCCGCCAGGACGCCCCCAGCCCGACTTCCGAGTAATCCGCGGAAAGCTTGCCGCTGGTGTCGCCGAAGAAATTGTTGTTCCCGGTGGTACGGGTCAGACGCTGGCTGGCGAAGCCCTGGAAGCGCAAATCGGTCTCGTCCGCGCGCGCCGCCGCGCTGGCGAGCAATGCCGCCAGCAGCAGGGCGGGCAACGCTTCAGCGTACCGGCAGTATTCTGGTTTTGTCATTGTTGAAACCCCTCCCGAGATAACCGATCGCCCCGGGAACGGAGGCGACCCTCATGCGCATTTCCGCTTCATTCGCAACCGTGATCGGTGCCTGGCCGATGCCGGTGTAGATGACGCGATCCCAGGCCAGTCGGAGCTGGTAGGGATAAAGATCCAGAATGCCTTTGCTCATCTCCTGATGCAGCAAGGCTTCGTCGGGCAGGACGAACACCCGGATGGGGCTGCCATCTTCCCAGCGCGTCACCTTGGCGGCAAAGATCAGGCGCGCCAGAGGGCGGGATACGGTCGCCACCGGAACGCTCTGGTTGACGATGAGTTCGACCGCCCCGGCCAGATTCGCGCCCGCCAACAGCAGCGCGGCAATGATGAGGCGGGCGCGGCAAAGGCGCTGTGATGTTGCGCTCATCGGCCTGGCGCGAGTCGCATCAAACCATGGCCGTTCTGGAGTATGCGCGCCGGCATGGCGCCCAGGTGAC
This sequence comes from uncultured Pseudomonadota bacterium, assembly GCA_903918705.1. Taxonomy (GTDB): domain Bacteria; phylum Pseudomonadota; class Gammaproteobacteria; order Burkholderiales; family Thiobacillaceae; genus PFJX01. The sequence goes on along the minus strand of CAIXFP010000203.1, from coordinate 1,262 downwards.
GTGGCTCGATTCGTGGCGGGTTAGGTGGCAAGGCCAAGGCGTGTTTCATGGCTTCCCGGTCGCACGGCAGATCGGCATGCCTCGCCCGAGCCGGCATGGTCCGGGCTGAATTGCCCTGGTGTGTAGTGGTGAAACTATCCGGCCTGGGCCTGGCCACCTGAGGTAGCATGCGCGGCAAAACGCGAGGAGCCAGCCATGCGCCAGAACATGTTCACCCATCACGCCCATACCATCCTCGGCTTCATCGAATTCGCCGGGCTGATGGTCATCACCGTCGCCACCGTGATTGCCGGCTATTTCGAAGTGAGCCATATGGCCACTTCCAGCATGGTCACCCTCGCCGACCTGCTGCTGATGTTCCTCTATCTGGAAATACTGGCCATGGTGGCCATGTATTTCGGGTCCGGCAAATTGCCGGTGCGCTTTCCCATCTACATCGCCATCGTCGCCCTGGCGCGCTATCTGGTCCTGGACATGAAGAACCTGGACGTGTGGCACATGATCGGGGTCGCCGCTTCCATCCTGTTGCTCACTGTCGCGGTCCTGGTACTGCGTTATGGTCACGTGCGGTATTCCTATGGCGAGAACGAGTAACGCGACCGACCCCGCGCGGGTTCGGTCGTGTCCGGACAGATCAGGATGACTGAATCAGCGTGCCGACCCCCTGGTCGGTCATGATTTCCAGCAGCAGGGCATGCTCCACGCGGCCGTCGATGATGTGCACCGATTTCACGCCGCTGCGCGCGGCATCCAGTGCCGAGGCGATTTTCGGCAGCATGCCGCCGGACAGGGTGCCGTCCGCCACCAGGGCGTCGATCTTCTTCGGCGTGAGCCCCGTGAGCAGCTTGCCGTCCCGATCCAGCACCCCTGGAGTGTTGGTCAGCAACACCAGTTTCTCCGCCTTCAGCACCTCCGCCAATTTTCCCGCCACCACGTCGGCGTTGATGTTGTAGGTCTCGCCGGCACTGCCCACACCGATGGGCGCGATCACCGGGATGAAGTCTCCGGAATCGAGGAAGGCGATCAGGGAGGGATCGATCTTGGTGATCTCCCCCACCTGGCCGATGTCGATCACATCGCCCGGCTTGTCCATGGAGTCCATCAGCAATTTCTTGGCGCGGATGAAGCGCCCGTCCTTGCCGGTCAGGCCCACCGCCTTGCCGCCGGCCTGGTTGATCAGGTTGACGATTTCCTTGTTCACCTGGCCGCCCAGCACCATTTCCACCAGATCCATGGTCTCGGCGTCGGTCACCCGCATGCCC
>CAIXFP010000202.1 GCA_903918705.1 uncultured Pseudomonadota bacterium | reverse complement strand
CCCGCCATCTGGATGGCGCCTCCGAACAGCAGGAGTTTTTCCGTCAGCGTGGTCTTGCCCGCGTCGGGGTGGGAAATGATGGCGAAGGTGCGGCGCCGCTTCACCTGGCGGGCGATCTCGCCGGTCGTTGCCGGGCTGGTATCTATGGGGTCGGACACGAAGTGCTCACTGCTGGCGTAAAGGGGCGCAATGATAGCGAATCGGCCTTCGCCCTGACTCCCCCCTTTATCAAAGGGGGGCTGGGGGGGGTTCGAAGGCCAAACCACCACTGAACCAACGGCAATTCCCCCCTACCCCCCTTTGATAAAGGGGGGTTCCGTTACGCCAGCTCCAGCCGGATCCCCGCCTGGGGCACCTTGCCCCACTCCCGCACCTCGTCGTCCAGGGCGGCGCGGGTGAGGGAATTGTCCTTGAGCCAAACGGCATTCAGCGACAGTCGGCAAATGCCGCCCACGCAAGTCAGCGAAATCGCCGGCACCACGCCGTCGCTACGGCTCATGTTGAACAGCAGGGCCAGGCGCAAACACAGGATGCGGGTCCAGGCGTTGGGGGTGGGGGTGACGCCGAGTTTGTCCAGGCCGCCCCGACTGGCCCGCACCAGCATGGCCATGTGGGCCTGGTCGCGCCGGGAGAAGCCGGGCATGTCGGCGTTTTCCAGGATGTAGGCGCCATGCTTGTGAAAGCCGGAATGGGCGATGGAGATGCCGATCTCGTGCAGGCGCGCGGCCCAGGCCAGACGCGACGCGGTTTCCGGCCGGGTGCCGATGCCGCGAAACAATTCCAGGGCCAGTTCCTCCACTCGCCGCGCCTGAGCCAGGTCCACCTGGTAGCGGCGCTGGAACAGGCTCACGGTGACGTCGCGCATGTCGCGGTCGTGGACCCGACCCAGCAGATCCCAGAGGATGCCCTCGCGCATGGCGCCCTGAGCCACGGTCATGCGGGTGACGCCCAGTTCCTCGAAGATCGACAGCATGATGGCCAGGCCGCCGGCGATGACCGGGCGGCGGTCCGCCTTGAGGCCGGGCAGGTCCAGAAGCGCTGCGTCGCCCACCTTGATCAGGCGCTCGCGCAGCCAGCGCAAGCCTTCCAGGGTGATGGCGCCATCGGAATGGCCGTTCATGCGGCAGATGTCGCCCAGGGCCCGCGCCGTGCCGGAAGAACCCACCGCCTCGGCCCAGGCGCCGCGACCGAACACCGGGCCGGCGACGATGCGGGTCTCGATGCGGGCGGCGATCTCGGCCGCCTTCATGGCGGTCTTGTCGATCAGGCCCTTGGCAAAGAAGCGGTTGCTGAACACCACGCAGCCCATGCGCAGGCTTTCCCGATCTTGCGGCTCGTAGCCGGTGCCGATGATACATTCGGTGGAGCCGCCGCCGATGTCCACCACCAGGCGCGGTTCCGGGTTGAGAGGCAGGCTGTGGGAAACGCCCAGATAGATCAGGCGCGCTTCCTCGCGTCCGGCGACGATTTCGATCTCGAAGCCGAGAGCGGCGCGGGCCTTTTCCAGGAATTCCGGCGCGTTCTTCGCCACCCGCAGGGCCGAGGTGCCCACCGCCCGCACCGCGCCGGCGGGCATGCCCTGGAGGCGTTCACCGAAGCGCGCCAGGCAGTTCAGGGCGCGCCGTTGCGAGGCGCCGTCGAGCCGCTTGTTGGCGGTGAGGCCGCCGGCCAGGCGTACGGATTCCTTGATGGCGTCGAGATAGAACAACTGCTCGCCCTCGACCCGGCCCACCTGGAGATGAAAGGAGTTGGAACCAAGGTCGATGGCCGCGAGGGTGGGGTAGGTTTGCATGCCGGGAGAACGGATGACGTGGGCCGGCATTGTAGCGCCGGCGCCATCGTCGGCGTGCCGGCGCTACATCACACCCGGAAGCGCCCCGCCAAGTGTTGAAGTTCGCCGGCGAGAAGGCGCAATTGTTCGGCAGCCGCCGCGGTCTGGTTGACGGCCGCGCTGTTTTCCTCGGCGCCCTGGGCGATGCGCTCCACTTTCTGGGCGATTTCCCGGGTTGCCGTGGACTGCTCCTTGAGGGCCAGGCTGATGTCGTCCACCGCCTGGGTGACCTGCTCGGCGCCGGCGCGGATGCCGATCACGGAATCGCCAGCCTTGTGGGCCAGGTTGACGCCGTCGTTGACCCGCTGCACCCCGGCTTCCATTTCCTGGGCGGCACGCTGGGTGCCCTGCTGAATCTTGCCGATCATGCCGGTGATTTCCTGGGTGGACTTGGCGGTGCGTTCCGCCAGTTTGCGTACCTCATCCGCCACCACGGCGAAACCGCGGCCCTGCTCGCCGGCTCGGGCCGCCTCGATGGCGGCATTGAGAGCGAGCAGGTTGGTCTGGTCGGCAATGTCCTTGATGACACTGACGATGCTGGAAATCTGCCCCGAGAAATCTTCCAGTTCCCGGATGGTACCGGCGGTGGAGTTGACCGCCGCGGAGATGTTGCGCATCTCCTCCGCGGTCTGATGGATGATGCGGCCGCCCTCTTCCGACTGGCCACCGGAGGCCTGGGTGACACCGCGCGCCTCGCGGGCATGCTCTTCCACCTGGTCGATGGAAACCGACAGTTCTTCCACCGAGGCGGCCATGCTGGAGGCGGCCTCCGATTGGGCCATGCCGGCACGGGCGCTGCTGGACGACGCCGCCGAAAGATCCTGGGCGGCACGGTTGAGATTGCCCACATTGCCATGTACCGCGCCGATCAGTTCACGCAGGCTACCCTGCATGGCCGCCAGTTTCGCCAGCATCAGGCCGATTTCGTCGTTGCCGGCCTGGGGTACCGCATGGGTGAGATCGCCGGAAGCGATCGCCTCCACCGCGTCGCCGGCCTGTTTCAGGCTGGAAGAAATATGGCGTATGGTGGTGTAGGAAATGCCCATCACCCCGAAGACGCCCAGCACCACCAGCAGCGTGAAAAGCAGCATGTCCGTGTGGTAGCGGGCTTCGGCGGCCTCATAGAGATCGCGGGCCACTTTCTCCTGGTAGTCCATCAGCTTATCCAGGGCGTCCGCCGCCGCCTGACGCTCCTCGCGCCCGGCCTTGTGGAATTTCTCCAGCGCCGGAAGGCTGTAGTCTCCCGCCGCGATGCCCGACCTGGCCTCTCCCAGTTTGGCAAGCCAGGCGGCCCGCTTGACCACGAAGTCCGCTGCCAGGACTTTCTCGTCTTCGGTCAGGTAGGTAGCCATGTACTTGGCCCAGAGTTTGTCGATGGTCTCCTTGTTCCTTGCCACCGCGTCCAGGTGCACGCTGACCGGATGATCGTGAATGGTTACCGCCCTGCCCGTCGGGTCGTGCTCGAAGGCACGCAGGATCTGGCTGTAGTTTTCTCCCAACAGCACATTGATGCGGGACAGGTCGTGCAGGGGAACCGCCCTGTCCTCGAACACGGTTTTCAGGGATAGACTGGCGCTGGACAGGCCCATCAAGCCCACCACCACGGCAATGAAAAACAGGGTGCCCGCCAGGAGTGATATGAACCACAAACGATGGGCGATTTTGAAGTTGTCTAACATGAGGTCTCCTCGGCCGGCGTAGCTATGTATCTCGCCTTTTCGGCAGTGAGGGGGAAAACTTTAATGCCATGGGTTGAGCGATCAGAATTGGCCGAATCGCGGCCTGCCCAACATCGTGTCGGATCGTCGGGCAGGCTGAGCTTTGCCCAACCTGCCTGAGTCCTCAGCGTTTCCCCGCTACCCCCAGTTCCAGTTTCGCCGGCACGTCCCTGCCTTCACCCTGATAAGCCTCGGTGGCGGCGGCCTGGATGCGGTCCTTCGGGGCGCCGGCGGCGACCAGGCCTGCGATGACGGCCTGGCCGCGCTGCTCGGCCAGTTGCTTCAGGGCTGCGTCGGAGACGGTTTCCTGGTCCAGCAGGTGGTCATAAAGCATGGCGTACAGGTCGGCACCCTTGAGCGCGGCCATGTCCGCTTCGGACAAGGGCTGTTCAGGATGGAACAGGCCCTTCAGGCGCGACATCATCCTGCCCGCCCCGTTCTCCCGCTTCGTATCCGGGTTGGCCTGGAGCCAGCGGGCTTGCAGACTCTTCCAGTCCGCCTCGCCGAAGCGGGCCGCATAGAGGGTTTCCAGAGCGGTTCGCACTTTCGGATTGGCGCTGGAGATGGGGCCCGCATCCTCCCCCGGCGCCAGTTTCACGCCCATCTTCCCGGCCACGGCGCGGCGCAGTTGCTGCTCCTTCATGACCGGCCGGTCGTTGCCGGCGGACCAGGCGCCATGCACGGTGAGCGCCAGGCCGGGACGCTTGGTGAGGATCGCGGTGATCTGTTTGAACTTTTCCTTTTCCGGCGGCGTGAGGCGCTGCTCACCGGGTTCGAAGGCGATCTGTTCCAGTTTCTCGCCGTGGCCGCCGAACAGACTGGCCAGGGCGCGGAACGGCGCGGTGACGATCTTGGAGAGAATGTTGCCGATGGCCTTCCAGATGATGCGGCCGTAGCTGAACTGGGGATCGTCCAGGCTGCCGGAGACCGGCAGGCCCAATTCGATGCGGCCGTCGGAATCCTTCAGGATGGCCAGCGCCAGTTCCAGGGGCAGATGCTTGATGTCGGGGCCTTCCAGTCGCTCGCCCAGGGTCATGTTATCCATGACGATCTGGTTCTCTCCCAGCATCTGGCGCTGCTTGATCTTGT
>CAIXFP010000201.1 GCA_903918705.1 uncultured Pseudomonadota bacterium | reverse complement strand
GATGCGACCAATAAATGGCCCGGCGAGACCCAGCGCGAATGGGGAACGCCGATCCGGATGAGCGATGCCGTGAAAACAAAAATTGACGCACTTTGGCCCGAGCTGGGCCTGGACTTCGGAACAAAGTAAAGCCCGACGATGGATGTTGCCCGTCTGACCGCCTTCGTTCCTTTCAACAGCCTGTCCAGCGAAGCCCTGGTGCAAGCCGGCGCTCTGTTGCGCGAGAGGCGACTGGACATCGGGCAGACCCTGTTCCGCCGCGGTGACAACGACGCGGACCGCTATTACCTGCTGGAAGGCAGGATGTCTCTTGATAGCGGCGATGCCCAGCCGGCGCTGCTGATCCATGCCGGTAGCGAAGCCGCGCGCCACCCGCTGGCCCGACTGAAACCGCGCCGCTATACCGCCATCGCCCAAAGTGGCTGCCACCTTGCCGTGTTCGCGGAGGAGGCGCTAGACAGCCTGCTGGCCCAGGACCAGATCACCGCCTACGAAGTCCAGGAATTCGAGAGCAACGATCCTTACTGGCTGTTCGACCTCCTGCGCAACCCCGCTTTCTCTCGGGTGCCGCCGGCCAATTTGCACACCCTGTTCAAGCGCTTCCACCCACAGCCGGTCAAGGCCGGCGAGGTGGTCATCCACCAGGGCGCCCCGGTGGGTGACTTTTATTATCTGATCCGCGAGGGCCGGGCCCGGGTTTCCAGACACAACGACGCCGGGCAGGAAGTGGTCCTGGCGCATCTCGGGCCGGGCGACAGTTTCGGCGAGGAAGCCCTGATCTCCCATGCCGCGCGCAATGCCACGGTAACCATGGAAAGCGAAGGCCTGGTCATGTGCCTGTCCGCGGAGGACTTCGACACCTTGTTGAAGGAACCCCTGGTCCGCCATGTCGACATCACCGAAGCCAGTGCCCTGCTCCAGGGTGGCAAGGCTGACCTGATCGACGTGCGCCTGGACGACGAGTTCAGGCAAGGCAACATCAAGGGCAGCTTCAACATCCCTCTGTGCCTGCTGCGCCTCAAGGCCGGCACCCTGAGCAGGGAGCGGACCCACATCCTGGTCTGCGAGACCGAGCTGCGCAGCAGCATCGCCGCTTTTCTCCTTGCTCAGCGCGGACTCGACGCGCGAGTCCTGACGGGTGGCCTCGACGCTTTGCGGCGGCACGGTGGCAAGACCCTGGGCTGAGGCGGGCCCGCTTCGGCTTGATTCCACCCGCTCGATGGAATCGGGCAAAATGCCGGGCCAGCTCAACAAGCGGTATTCATTCAAAAACTTATACAGGTAGTCACCGCGTCGGCATGGCCCGGCGGGTAACCCCACAGGACTCGCCATGCAAGCCACGCAACTCGCACAACTCGTCCCTTTCAACGGGCTCTCCGACGAGGCGCTGCAACTGGCCCTGCAACAGGGCCGCATGTTACACCTGGACAAGGACCAGGCCCTGTTCGCGCGCGGCGAACAGGACCACAACACCTACTATCTGCTGGCGGGTGAAGTGGCGCTGGAAGCCGACGACACCGATATGGCGCCCCTGGTCATCCGTGCCGGCAGCGAATCCGCGCGCCACCCCCTGGCCCGCCTGAAACCACGCCGCTATAGCTGCAAGGCGCTGCTTCCCTGCACCCTGGTGGAGTTCGCCGATGATGCCCTGGATCGCCTGGTGGCGCGGGACCAGGCCACTTCCTACGAAGTCACGGAGTTCGAGGGCGACGACCCGAGCTGGCTGTTCGACCTGCTGCGCAACCAATCCTTTTCCCGGGTTCCGCCCGCCAATCTGCACTCCCTGTTCAGCCGTTTCGAGCACGAGCCCGTGAAGGCGCGGCAGGAAGTCATCCGCCAGGGCGATGAGGGCGACTATTACTACCTGATCCGTGAGGGCAGCGCCCTGGTGACCCGTCCCACCAAGGACGGCAACCCGGTGGTGCTGGCGCGCCTGGAACCGGGCCAGGGCTTCGGCGAGGACGCCCTGATTTCCGGCGAGCCGCGCAATGCCACCGTCAGCATGCTCACCGACGGCCTGCTCATGCGTCTGGCCGCCAAGGATTTTCATATCCTGCTGCAAGCTCCCCTGGTGCGCCAGGTGGCGCCGGACGACGCCGCCGCCATGGTGCGCTGGCGCGGCGCCATGCTGATCGACGTGCGCATGGAAGACGAGTATCGCCAGGGCAGCCTCAAGGGCAGCCTCAACCTGCCCCTCTACCTGCTGCGCCTGCGCGCCAAGGCCCTCGATCCCTCGCGCCCCTACATCCTCTATTGCCAGACCGGCCGCCGCAG
>CAIXFP010000200.1 GCA_903918705.1 uncultured Pseudomonadota bacterium | reverse complement strand
GTTGAAGAGAATCTCCCGTTCCTGCGGCGAGGGCTCGAAGCCGCGGGTTTCGTAATGGCGGAAGATGGCGGCGACCACCTGGTCGGGTTCGTCGATCACCTGGATCAGATCCATGTCGGCGGGGTCGATCATGCCTTCCTTGACCAGTTGCTCGCGGAACCAGGCCACCAGGCCGCCCCAGAACGAGGATTGCACCAGGATGATGGGAATACGCCGGGACTTGCCGGTCTGCACCAGGGTCAGGGCTTCCATGAGTTCGTCCAGGGTGCCGAAGCCACCGGGCATGACCACGTAGGCGCTGGCGAACTTCACGAACATCACCTTGCGCGCGAAAAAATGCCGGAAGGTCTGGCTGATGTCCTGGAACGGGTTGCTGCGCTGCTCGTGGGGCAGTTGGATGTTGAGGCCGACGCTGGGCGAGTGGCCGAAGAAGGCGCCCTTGTTGGCGGCTTCCATCACCCCCGGCCCGCCCCCGGAAATCACCGCGAAGCCGGCGTCCGAGAGCTTGCGGGCGATGTTCTCGGTGAGGAGGTAATGGGCGGAATCAGGGGAAATCCGGGCACTGCCGAAGATGGACACCGCCGGCCGGATCGGCGCCAGGCGCTCAGTGGCCTCGACGAACTCGGCCATGATCTCGAACACGCGCCAGGATTCCCGCGCCGAAAGGTTGGCTTCCTGGCTGCCTCCGGGGTCCACCATGGAGGGAAGTTTGGGTCGGATCATGAGTTACGCCACGGAAGGAACGAGGCGCGATTGTAGCGCTGTCACATCCCGTGTGTTTGTGACCCCGTCCGTAGCTGGTCACCAGCGGCGCGCACCAGTTCGAGGAAAGCGGCTTGTTCCGGCCGAAGCCGTCCACCTGGGGCCTTTACCTCGCACGCCAGCAGGCGGCCATTCTTGAGCATGCCCAGCACGTCCGGGCAGTCCTTGAAGCCGTAGAGTTTGAACCGGCGGCCGGCTGTGCCCTCCACAACCTGCGCCCCGCTGTTCCTGCGCTCGCACCAGGCCACGGCGGGGTGATTCTTGATGGCCCTCAACACCTCCACCAGGGCGGGCAGCCTCGGGCTGGTCGATTTCCCGCACTTCTTGCGGCAGGCGCCAGAAGCGTGGCCCGCACCGGCCCTTCGGCCCCTGCCGGTGCCTGCTATGGTCTCTGCTGACTTCTGCATGAGCATCCCGGCACCTCTCGATGCCAGTAGCACTGAGGAGAGTCCTTGGCACCCAGGCAGATCTCCCCGGGTATGACGCACCCACCTTCACGCTTATGCCTGGCGGATATACGTCACGGCGCTCCGTGCAAGTTTCGGGCTTCAACGATATGGGTCGTCTCACCCCGCTGTGCCGCCACATATCCGCTTCCTGTTCGTCAGGCCGACGCTTTGCCTTCGGCAACCGATAGATTTCCAGTCACCCAGAACACCCTTGCCGTTCGGCTAACTCTTCCCCATGCCAGGCGAGTAGAGGACTTCCACCTCCCAGTCAGTGCGCCCTGCCGGGCGCACCCAACAATAAACGCCGGCATCCAGCCGGCGTTTATTGTTGCGGTTCGGCGCTGGCTCAGCCCCGTCGCATCGAGTCGAAGAACTCCGCGTTGTTCTTGGTGGC
>CAIXFP010000199.1 GCA_903918705.1 uncultured Pseudomonadota bacterium | reverse complement strand
GCCTTCAACATGCCCCCACCAGTAGTCCGCTCCTCGCCTTGTCGCCATCGCCGCTTCCTCCATGTGAAGGCGGCAGATTGCACAGGCTCAGGGAAGCAGTACAGGTGGTGGGGACGGACGCTTACAGCCTTTGCCCCCCACGGGAGATTCGAACAGCACCTGTAGACCTGGCGCGAGTCCCACCCGGACGCGGCCAGCCTGCCGGCGGCGTATCGCCAGCGGCTGGAGACGTTGGCCCTGAGTTCGACGACGCTGGAGCGGGAGCCGGTGGACCCGGCGTGGCCGCGTGAGCCGCTCCACCCGATTCCACCCGCCTCCATGTTGGGCACGCTGCGCTTGGCCCAGCTTACGGCTATTGGCGAATCAGAATGGAGAAAGACTCACATCTTCCCGATCAAATTGATGAACCAGCCGTGGGAGCGGTAGGACAAGTCGGTGAGGTCATCCGAGTAGCGAGTGAAGTTGTAGCCGCCGCCCAGTTTCACGTACTTGTTGATGTGCCGATACACCCCGAGCAAGGCGCCGCCCTGGCCGTTGCCGGCATTCTTGGCGTCGAGATAGCGCAGTTCGGTGAGGATGTCCCACTCGTGCACCCAGTGCCAGTCGGCGCGCACCACACCCAGCCAGGCGGTGGACGAGTACCAATCGCCCAGTGTGGGATCCCGCAGTTCGCCCACCCGCACACCCAGCTTGCCGCCGATGGAAAGCCACGGCCGGATGTCGTAGATGGTGTCGATATCGAGCACGTGGCTGCGTTGCGCGTAGTCGAGCGGCGTCGCGCTGGAAGTCGTCTGTCCCGGCGTGGGCACGTTGTAGAAATAGGTGTACTTGAACAGCGTGTTCCAGCGGTCGTTCTTCACCGGACGCCAGGCGTAGCCGGTGACCAGTTCAATGTAGTCGCCGTCCTGGAAGGCGCCGCCGGTGTCGTGGGAGGTGGAGAAGTTGAGTCGGCCGAGGAAGCGCCAGTCCGGATCGATCTGATAACCCAGGGTGTTCTTCATCAGCCAGGTCTCGCGGGTGCCGCTGGTGGTGGCGCTGTTGCTGACCTCATGGCGGTATTCCAGCGCCCCGGCGTAGCGGATGGCGTCCTTGTGGTAGCCCAGGGTCAGGCCCAGTGCCGTGCGATCCATGTCGCCCGCCAGGGGGTCGGAGAGTTTCCCGGTTTCCAGCTTGGCGCCGTAGGTCCAGCGATCATTGGGCGCCAGGTCGAGGCCGAAGGAATGGATCAGGCCGGAAGGCCCGGTGCCGTACTGGTAGCGTTCCTCGGCATTGACGCTGACCGCGTCGGAGTAGCGGGTCTTGCCCCCGGCGGTGAGAAGGCCGGCGCGGCCGCTGAAGCCGTCGTCAGTACGGTCCGGGCTCAGGGTGTAATTGGTGTAGAGGCTGGAACGGTCATCCACCTGCCAGGTGCCGCCGATCTTCGCGCCAGCGCCACCGCTGCCGTCGGATACCTCGCCACTCAATTTGAAGCGGTCGTTGATCCGCCGCTCGCCGCCGAACCCGACGCGATTGTTCTCGGGCCGGTTGCCGCTTCGCTCGAGGGTGTCCTGCACATAGCCGTAGGCGTTCCACCCGGCCTTGGCGGCGGCGTCCGGGGTGTAATCCAGGCGTACCAGGGCATCCGTGCGGTTGCCGTTCTGCGACAGGGTGGGGCTGGCATTGGCGGTGCCCGTGTTCATGTCGTCGCCGCGCACGCCCATGCTGACTTTCCAGTTGGGATCGAGGAGATGGCCGATGTTGACCTCCTCCGCCCGAGTGCTCTGGCTGGTGGCGATCTTCTCGTCAGCCTTGATCTTGAGGTCGGTGGCGGCGTTCATCTGCCAGGCCACGCTGCCCCCCTGCTGCCGGGTGGCCTCGCTGTTGAGGGCGATCTGGCCAGGGCCGGAGAAGCCCGCCTGGCGATCCTGCCAGTAGTAGGTGGCGCGGCCCTTGGCCCCGTCGCTGACCTCGGCGAAATCCACCGCGGCCTCGACCCGTTCGGCGTCGGCCTTGCCACCGCTGGCGGTCACGCTGTTGAAGCCGAAGCCGCCGTCCTGGGATGTCTGGATGCTGGAGCCGACGCCGGTGGATCGCGCGCCCTCCACCTTCACATAGGTGCCGGGCTTGTAGCGCACGGTGGCGTCGACGCCTTTGAGGCTCTGGCTCACCCCACCCTGGTGGTAGCCGGAGGTGCCGATTTGCAGGTTGTCGTTGACCCAGGCGCTTGCGCGCCCCCCCGCCACCATGTTGCTCACAGTGGAAAGGCCGGGAGCGTATTCGTAGGTGACCACCAGATAGACCGGGTCTCCGGACAAGTTGCCGGACTGCACCAGGGTGCCGGCATTCGCCGTGGAGGCCAGTGCCTCGCGCAGGTTGACCCGCCCCTGCAGGGCGTTCAGGTCGTAATCCTGGGCCGCGGCCAGTTGCTGGGTTTTCATGACCAGCCCGGAGTCCTTGTCGCGGATTTCCACCCACACCTGTTCGGTGCCGGGGGTGATGTCCATGTGCTGGAGATAGTAGAGAGAGCCGCCGGTGGCGCGGAATTCCTCCCGCGATTGCAGGGTGCCGGGGTCGGCCACGAACGCTTCCAGATTGCCGCGCTTCTCCCCGTAGCGGGTCGCGCCATCCGACACCAGCTTGGCGCGGGCGCCGTAGAGGGCACGGCTGTAGTTGGCGAACTCGGTGCCGGTGAGGCTGGTCTTGAAACTGCCCCACATCACTTGTGTATCACCTCGCTCCAGGCGCACGAAGAATTTTCCCTGGGTGGGCGCGTCGTCCACCGTCGTGGAATCGTCGCCGTAGACCGGGTAGTACTTGTTGGGGTCCAGGCTGCGCAGGAGGTACTGCGGATCCTTCTCCGCGAAGTTGGAAAACAAGCTCTTCAGGGGCTGTTCCCGGGTATCTGCGCTGGCGGTTAGCAACCAGTCGCCCTTCACCTTGCCCTTCAGGTAGAAGGCCAGGCGGCCATCCACATAGGCCTTGTTGTCGTAGTGGTCGGTGGGATCGGTGCTGACCAGGTTCGCCGGGCCGGTGGTGAAGTTGCGGCCGGCGGTGAGGTCGGCCAGGCCGATGTAGAACCAGTCGTCGGCGGCGATGGCCAGGTTGCGGTCGTAGCGCGCGCTGCCGCCATCGGCCTGCTTCACCTCGACTTCCACCACATGGTTTCCCGCCGGCAGGATCTGCCTGGCCGCGAAGACGCCCTGGGCATCCACGGGCACCGGTTGCCCGAGGAACAGCACGGATTCGCCCGGCTTGATGCCGCTGCCGTTGGCCGTCACCGCGCCGCCGCGCACCTGGATGTTGTGGATGGACAGGCTGTTCTCGCCGTAGCCGGCCAGCAGCTCGCGATCACGCTTCTCGATGTCCGCGGTCGGTCGGGCCTGGTCGGTCAGGTCGATCTGCTTGGGCCGGGTTTCATCGAAACGGCCCTGGGCATCGTAGACGCGCAGCACGTATTGCACATGGTCCAGCCCGAGCCCAGCGGGCCGCCAGGCCACCGGCTGGCCGAGGTCCACCGGCAGCACCGCCAGCGGCGTGCCCTGGGTGCTGCTGGCGGGCGCGAACAGGCGGATCTCGGCCTTGGCGAGGAAGGCCTCGTAATTGCTCCAGCCGGTGATTTCCACCACGCCGTCGCGCGGCACGGCATTGGGCCAGGCATGGGCGTTGAGCACCGGGGTCTGCTCCAGGCTGTCGTAGCGGATCTGGATGTCGGCCTTCTCCAGGGCGACGTCGGTACATCGCTGGATGTCCGGGTCTATCACCCCCTGTTCCGCCTCGTCCTGGGGCACGCCGTCGACGCTGATGCGGAACGGCGCATCCTCCGCGCGAACCCGGGACGCCAGCACTTCTCCGCAACTGCGCGGGCGCGCCGGCGCGCCGGCCAGTGCCTGGGCAACGGGTACGACGAGCGGCGGCGCCGGCGCGGTGATCACCACCACCGGCGGCGGCACCACCGGCACGGGAACCCGCACGGCTTCCTGTCGCACTTCGACATCGTCGTACCAGGCGCGGATTTCCACCCGCCGGTTCTGCGCCATGCCCACCAGGGTGGCGTTGCTGGCGATGGGCTGATCCGGCCCCTGGGTAGCGGTACCCGTCCGCTCCGTCGGTAGCGCCAGTTTCTGCCCCAGGTAGGCGGCGACGGTCTTGGCCCGGGCCAGGCCGAGTCCGTGGTTGTCCCGGTATTTCGCGCGGGATCGCCGCGACAGGTGCTGGTTGTCGGTATGGCCGATCACTTCCAGGCGCAGGTGCTGGTGCCCTTCCAGATGCGCCGCCAGTGCGTCCAGGCGGCCCCGGAGCCGGGCACTCATCTCGCTGCCGCCGGAGACAAAGGAGGCGGGCGCCAGTTCGCTGCTCTGGCCCGGCCGCACTGTCTTGTGCTCCTCCATGCGGACCACGAACGCCGGGGCATTGCCGGCGGCGGCCGGTGCCGCGACCGCCGCGTCGGGTGCGGTCGCGCTGGTCACGGCGGGTGGCTGGCTGTCCGCAACGGGCGCGGCGCTGACCGGCGGATCCAGGTCCGCGTCCGAGAGCACGAAGGTCTCGCTCGCCAGTTGCCGCTCGCTATCGGCAGGCACGCCATGGGCGCCGAGGCTGGCGCCATGGTCGATGCGCTGGCCATTGACCCGGGTGCAATGCGCCGCGCCCTGATCGTCCTTGCCTTCCTGGTCGCAGGGTGAGCAAGCGCCATCCACCTGGCAATAGCGTGGCGCATCGGCGGCGAACAGCGGACCGGACGCCAGCAGCAGACACAACAATTTCTTTTTCATGGCTTTGCGTCGTGTGGCCTTCATTTCCCACTCCCCTTCCGGCTCGTGGCGCGTTCGAAAATTTCTTCCTCGAAATCCAGGGTGTAGCAACAGCCCTGGGTCTTCCAGAGCGTCTCTACCCGTTCCCGGACCGCGCGCATGCGCTCCTTGACCAGGTCCACGCCACCCTTGTCCGCCCGGTAAGCCAAACGCACCACCGAGGGTTTCACCCGCAGGGTCGCCGGCAGCCGGTCCAGAGCACGGGCCAGGGCGGGGCCGGGTTCGGCCTTGCCCGGGACGAAAGCGGCGTCGCTCAGTTCCAGCCGCACCACGCGGTGTATCGCGGCGCCGAAATTGAGTTTGACCAGCTTGCCGCGGGTCGTCCGCACCACGCGCGGGTTCTCGGTGGTGATCCGGTAGCCCGAAGGCAGGGTCCGCTCGTCCAGCTTCATGATGAAGTTGGAACCCCGCGCCGCCTGGGGAATGTCGGCACAGGCGACGTGGAAGCGGCCTTCCTTGTCGGTGGTCACCAACAGACCGTTGACGGTGGCGACCCGGACGTTGGGTATCCCCGGCTCGCCCTCGTCCTCGTAGCCGTTGGTGTTCTTGTCGTCGAACACCTTGCCGATGATGTCGGAGCAATCGAAGGTGGGGTCGGGCACGATGCGCACGGTGGCGGCGGCGATGTTGGAATCCAGCCCGCCGGTGGCATGGTTGCTGCACCAGGCCTGGTTGGTGTACTCGCCGTCGCTGACGCCGGCCCCGGCGATCAGCAGCATCTTCCAGGTCTTTTTCTCGTTGCCGGTGAAAAACAGGTTAGGCCAGGTCAGGGTACGTCCGTTGACCAGAGGCTCCGCGCGCACGCCGTCGAGGCTCGCCGAACCCTTCCTGTAGGCGAAGCCGGGTGGAATCAGATCCACCGCGTCGATGCCGGCCAGGGGCGAAGCGGCCGCCGCCATGTTGGTGGCGGTGACCGTGTAAGGCACCAGATCGCCGCGACTGACGTTGATCAGCGGCGTGGTCTTGCTCATCTGGATCAAGCCCGCGGCCACCGGATCGAGCGGGATGTGGTTATTGACCACATTGGACGAACTGGTGGCGACCGATCCGCTCAGGGTCAGCGTCAAACCCAGGAAATAGCGGGTCGACTGGTTTCCGCTGGGCGGTCCGGACTGGAGCTGGATCGGGTCGGTCCCGCCCAGCGTGGCGGCGCTGCCGTCATAACGAAGCAGGGGGCCGGCCGCCGCCGGAATCATGGTCGAGGGGCCGGAGGCATAGCCGGCCGGCGCGGTGACAGCGATGGTGAACGTGGCAGTGCCCGACGGGCATCCCGCCGCCTGGAGCAGCAGGAACTGGTAGAAGCCGTCGCTGCCCGTGGTTTCCGGGTTCTGCCCGGAAACCAGACAGTTGGGAGCGACCTGCGCGCCGCCCTGGTACAACGCCACGATAGCGCCCTTGACCGGCTGCCGGGTGTTCGCGTCATAGACCACACCGGACGGGTCGAGGGGCAAATCCTGCTCGGTGATGTCGTCGCGCTGGTGCAGGATGATGTTATCGATCTCCGCGACCGTGGCGTTGGCGACCGGCACACCGGCATTGCCGCCGGATTGCGGCGTGGTGTTGAAACCGATGCCGCCCGGGTTGGAGAAGGAAATGGCAAAGCTCTGATAGGTCGCCCCGCTGCCGGACACCTGGCCGGTGTATGGCAGGCCGTTCTTCCATTTCGGGTAATTCGCCGCGCAGGCCAGATTGTCGAAATGATAGAAACCCGTGGCATCGGTCTGGACCACGCAGAGGACTTCCGTGCTGCCGTCGCTCAAGGTGGCGGTGAGCTTGATCGCCCAACCCTGCACCAGGCTGGGCAAGGAACCCGTATCCGGGCGGGTGCGGTCGTGGTTCAAATCCTGATAGACGTAGCCGCTGACGATGGGCGGCACCAGCAAGGCCTGGTCCGGCGCGTGCGATTGCACCCCGAACAGGTAACCACCGAGATCGCCGTTGCTGCTGGCCAAAACGGCAGGCGTCACGGCAATGCCGGCAATCCGGATGTAGCCCGGGTTGCTGCCGAAGCCGCTGTTGTCCACCGTGCCACCCGCTACGCCCGCGGTCTCCTTGCCGTCGGAATAGAGCGGCTGATTCGCGGCATCGAGATACGGGCTGCTTTCGACGTTGGCCTCGTTCTTCACCAGGGTGTAGGTGCCCGGCGGCACCACGAAGCTGTAGGCGCCGGTGCTGTCCGTGGTGGTGGTGCAACTGGGAATCGCGCTGCACACGTCCGTGGTTCCATCGCTGAGCTTGCCCGACAGGGTGATCTGGATACCACCCAGCCCAATTTCGCCCGTCCCCTTCTGGCCATCGTTATTGGCGTCGAAGTAGAGGTAGCCGTGCAGCGTGCCGCCCCGTTCTCCGAACAGATAGCCGCTGCCGCTCTGCCCGGACCCCAGCATGATGGCGCTGATCTGGTTGTTGGCGGGCGTGGCGTCGAAACCGGTGTTGGGCGCGACACCATCCTTGGCGCCATTGACCAGGCCCACGGTTTCCAACCCATCCAGGTAGGCGCTGGGTTGGGTTTCAGTCAGTGTGTAGCCGGTGGCGGCGGAGGGTCGCAGGCCGGTAAAGCTGAAGGAACCACCCGCGTCGGTGACCGCGGTGGAATTCACGTTCTGGCCCTGGTCGTCCTTGCCGCTCAAGGTGACGGTGACCCCTTCGATCCCGCTCTCGCCGACATCCAAGGCGCCGTTGTTGTTGACATCCAGGTAGACCACACCCGCCAAAGAGGTGGACTGCTCCTCACCGAAATTGTTGCCGCTGGAAACACTGGCAGCATTGAATGGAATGGCGCTGATGCGGTTCTGCGCGGCATTGCTGGTGAAACTGCCGTTGTCCACCGTGCCGCCCTGGCTGCCGGCGGTCTCCTTGCCGTCCAGATAAGCGGCCGGCTGGGTTTCCGTCACCGTGTAACCGGTGCCGGCGGCATTGCGCAGCAGGGCAAAGGCATACAGGCCGTTGCTGTCAGTGGTGGCGGTACAACTCGGGATCGTCGCGCAGACGTTGGCGCCGGAAGCCGTGGTGCCAGACAAGGTCACGATGACCCCGGCAATACCCGCTTCGCCGACGTCCTTGAGACCGTTGCCATTGCTGTCCAGGTAGACATAACCGGACAGGGTATTGGCCTTCTCGCCGAAGTTGTAACCGCTGCCGCCGGAAGCCAGGACGATGCCGCTGATCTGGCTGTTGCCGCCCGCCAGGGCCGCGCTGCCGCCGGCGCTGCCCACGGTGTTGCCGCCCTCGGCATAGTCCACCGGCTGAATTTCCGTCACCGTGTAAGTGCCAGGGCGCAGGCCGGGAAAGCTCCAGGTGCCGTCAGCGCCGCTGGTGGTGCTGAGACTGACGCTGCCACCCGTGTCGTCGCTGCCGGTCAGGTTCAAGGTGATGCCGGAAAGACCGGTATCGCCCGTGTCCGCCACGCCGTTGCCGTTGACGTCCAGATACACCTTGCCGCTCAGGGCATTGGCCTGCACTTCGCCGAAGTTGTTGCTGCTGGACGCGCCGGCGGCGTTGAACAAGACGGCGCTGATACGGTTCTGCGAGGGGTTGCTGCCGAAGCTGCCGTTGTTCACCGTGCCGCCCTGGCTGCCCGCGGTTTCCTTGCCGTCCAAATAGGCCGCCGGCTGGGTTTCCGTCACCGTGTAGCCGGTGTAGTTGGCGTTCTTCAGACCGCTGAAGACGTAGCTGCCGTCCGCCGCGCTGACCACGCTGAAATTCACCGCGGCGCCGGATGCCGTGGTGCCGGTCAGGGTCAGGGTGACCCCGGCGATGCCCACTTCGCCGCTGTCCTTGACGCCGTTGTCGTTGCTGTCGACATAGACATAGCCGCTCAGGCTGTTGACCTTCTCGCCGAAGTTGTAGCCGCTGCCGCCCGAGGTCAGGACGATGTTGCTGAACTGGCTGTTACTGCCCACCAGGCCCGCGCTGCCGCCGGCGCTGCCTACGGTGTTGCCGCCCTCGGCATAGTCCACCGGCTGGGTTTCCGTCACCGTGTACGTACCGGGGCGCAGGCCGGGGAAGCTCCAGCTGCCGTCGCCGGCCGTCGTGGTGCTGCCAGTCACCGAACCCGTGTCGTCCGTGCCGGTAAGGGTCAGGGTGATGCCGCCCAGGCCGGTGTCTCCCGCATCCAGTACGCCATTGTCGTTGACGTCCAGATACACCTTGCCGCTCAGGGCATTGCCCTGCACTTCGCCGAAGTTGTTGCCGCCCGAAGTGCTGGCGGCGTTGAACGGGATGGCGCTGATGCGGTTTTGCGAGGGGTTGCCGCCGAAGCTGGTGTTGTTCACCGTGCCGCCCTGGCTGCCCGCGGTCTCCT
>CAIXFP010000198.1 GCA_903918705.1 uncultured Pseudomonadota bacterium | reverse complement strand
GTGTAGTACTGGCCGCCCTTCTTGCCTTCCGCCAGGGCGAACTGGCCGAGGAAGTATTCGTAGACGTGGCCGAGGATGTCCTTGCTCTTGAGGTTGAGCGGCTGGCCGTTGAACTCCTTGGCGTGGAAGCTGGTATCGGAAAAGTGGCTGATCAGATCGGCCAGCTTGTGGGAATCGATCTGGGTGCGGGCGAAGTCCTTGTTCAGGACGTTTTTCAGCTTCTTCTCGTTTTCGCGCTCGATGGCATCCATGGCGTTGTCGATCAACCAGCCGACCGAACGCATTTCCTCGGGCTCGTCCTTGCCGGGCTTGTTCCAGGGCAAGGCTGCCTTGGGCGGCAGTTGCGCGCAGTCGCGCAGGGTTTGCCAGCGCGCTTCGATGGGCACCCAGAACACATTCTTCTCGGTGTAGTAGTCGCGGACTTCCAGTTCGGCGGCGATGTCGGCCTCGTAGTCCTCCGGGTAGTCCGCCGGGTCCATGTAGTAGTCATGCTCCGGGTTTTTGAATTGCTCGCGCAGTTCGTTTTGCCTTTCCTCGAAGGCGTCGGAGACGTATTTCAGGAAGATGAGGCCGAGCACGACGTGCTTGTAGACGGCGGCGTCCAGGTTGGAGCGCAGCTTGTCGGCGGCGGTCCAGAGCTTCTTTTCCAGGTCGGTGAAAAACTGCTGTTCGGTGGTGTTCATGGGTGCGCCTTGTTGTTGCCGTGGGCCGACTGCCCGATGCGTGGCAACGGTGGAGGATTCAACCCAGATTGTCCATTAGCCCAGGTAAGGATGGAGTGCCGGCGTTTCGCCTTTATCGTTATTCTGATCAGACCCATGAAGCCGGCGAGACGCCGGCGCTACATGAGGGGGCCGCCGCCCGAGGCGCCAGTGAAAATTTCCAGAGTGACCGTCAAAGCGGCCGTCATTCCGTTTTTCGTCGGAATGACGGAAATGTCGAGCGCCGGCCTTATTTCACAACCACTCAATCCGCGGCCCAGTGCACCAGGCCCAGATAATTGCTCACCAGCACCGCCACCCCGAAGGCGATGCGGTACCAGGCAAAGAGCGTGAAATCGTGGCGGCTGATGAAACGGATCAGGCCGCGCACCACCAGGAAGGCGGAAAGGAAGGAAGCCACGCCGCCGACCGCGAACAGACCCACGTCATCGGCGCTGAACAGGGCACGGTTCTTGTAGACGTCATAGAGCGTCGCCGCGAACATGGTGGGGATGGCCAGGAAGAAGGAAAACTCGGTGGCCGTCTTCCGGCTCAAACCGAAGAACAGGCCGCCGATGATGGTGGCGCCCGAGCGCGAGGTTCCCGGAATCATCGCCAACGCCTGGGCAAAGCCCACCTTGAGCGCGTCCCGCCAGCCCATGTCCTCGACCTTTTCCACCCGGATCACATGTTTCCGCCGTTCGGCCCAGAGGATCAGCAGGCCACCGACGATGAAGGCGGACGCCACCACGATGGGGTTGAACAGGTAGAACTTGATCTGCTTGATGAACAGCAGGCCGAGCACGGCGGCGGGCATGAACGCCACCACGAGGTTCAGCGCGAAACGTTGCGAGACCGGTTCGCGGGCCATGGACACGACGACATGGGCGAGGCGTTCCCGGTATTCCCACACCACCGCGAAAATGGCGGCCAACTGGATGGCAACCTCGAACACCTTGGCCTTGTCGCCGGTGAAATCGAGCAACTGGCCGGCCAGGATCAGGTGGCCGGTGCTGG
>CAIXFP010000197.1 GCA_903918705.1 uncultured Pseudomonadota bacterium | reverse complement strand
GGCATCGCCGGCGCCGGCCATTCCGGCACGGTGCTGGCGGCGCTGTTCGCGCCCAGCCTGGCGCTGGCCTTCGGCTGGACCAACGTGCTCGGCCTGGCGCTGATCCCGCTGTCCATCGTCTTCGTGATTTATCTGGTGTTCGCCAAGGATGCGCCTGATTGCCCGCCGGCCAAGACTTTCGCCGAATACGCCCGCATCCTGCAGGACAAGGATGCCTGGTGGTTCATGTTCTTCTACTCGGTCACTTTCGGCGGCTTCGTCGGCCTGGCGTCTTCGCTGACCATCTACTTCAACGACCAGTATGGCCTGCCGCCGGTGGTCGCCGGCTACTTCACTGCCGCCTGCGTGTTCGCCGGCTCCCTGGTGCGGCCCATCGGCGGCATGGTGGCGGACCGCATCGGCGGCGTCCGCTCGCTCACCGTGATGTATCTGATCGCGGCGCTGGCCCTGGCCACCGTCAGCTTCGGCCTGCCCACCCAATGGCTGGCGCTGGCCGGCTTCGTGGTGGCCATGCTGAGCCTGGGGATGGGCAACGGCGCGGTGTTCCAGTTGGTGCCGCAGCGTTTCCGCAAGGAGATCGGCGTGATGACCGGCCTGGTGGGCATGGCCGGCGGCATCGGCGGCTTCTACCTGGCCTCCAGCCTGGGCTATTCCAAGGGCCTGACCGGCAACTACCAGGCCGGCTTCCTGATCTTCGCCGCCCTCTGCCTGGTCGCCCTGGCGGGGCTCACCTCGGTGAAGACCCGCTGGCGTACCACCTGGGGTGCTGCGACCCTGGCGCGGGTGTAACGTCCGGCGCATGCAACCCGACTTCGGCTACGCCTCGGAAACCGGCCCGCGTCCCCGCAACGAGGACTTCGGCGGCTTCGTCACCCCTCCCGCCGCCGGCGCGGCGGTGAAGGGCTGGCTGGCGGCCCTGGCCGACGGCGTTTCCGGCGGCAGCCACGGACGCGAGGCGGCGGAAGGCACGGTGCGCAACCTGCTCGCCGACTACTACGCCACCCCGGAAACCTGGGAAGTGGCCCACGCCCTGGACACCATTTTGCAAAGCCTGAACCGCTGGCTGTCCGGCCAGGTGGCTTCACGCCGGGAGCCGGGCGGCATGGCCTGCACCCTATCGGCTCTGGTGCTGCGCGGGCGGCGCTGGTATTCGGCCCACGTCGGCGACACCCGCATCTACCGTCTGCGCGGCGGTGCCCTGGAGCAGCTCACCCAGGACCACACCTGGGAACAGCCGGGCATGGAACACGTGCTGAAGCGGGCCGTCGGTCTCGATACCCATCTGCGGGTCGATTACGCCGAGGGCGATCTGGCGACAGGCGACCTGTTCGCCATCGTCTGTGACGGGGTCTGGCAGCCTCTGGGCCAGGTGGGCCTGCATCGCCTGCTGCAGCTTTACGACGACGCCGACGCCTGCGCCCGCAACCTGGTGGCCGAGGCCCTGCGCCAGGGCGGCGGCGACAACGCCAGCGCCCTGGTGGTGCGGGTGGTGGCGCTGGACGCAGCGGACGACAGCGAGCTGGTTGCCGGGCGCCACCTGCCGCTGCCGGGCCGCCTGGCTCCCGGCGCTCGCCTGGACGGCTACCGCATCGACGAAATCCTGCACGATTCCCGCGAGACCCTGCTGTACCGGGCCCACGACGTTGCCACCGGCCAAGCCTGTGTGCTCAAGACCCTGCAACCGCGATTGGCTGGCGATGTGGAACTGGCGGATCGGTTGCTCCTGGAGGAATGGCTGGGCAAGCGGGTGCAGTCGCATTACTACCCGCAAATCCTGCCCACGCCGGGGCGCAACTTCCTCTATTTCGCCATGAGCTGGCACCCGGGCCAGAGCCTGCAAGCCCGGTTGGACCAGGGCCGTCACTTCAGCGTCCAGGATGTGGTATCCCTGGGCATCCGACTGCTCAAGGGGCTGGGCGCGCTGCATCGCCTGGACGTGGCGCACCGTGACGTGAAGCCGGCCAACCTGCACCTGGGTGAGGACGGCAAGCTGCGCATCCTCGACCTGGGCGTGGCCTATTGTCCGTTCAGTCCCTGTGGCCAGGCCGGGGAGACGCCGGGCACTCCCAGCTATCTGGCGCCGGAACTGTTCCGTGGGGAAGGCGACCGGAAGTCCGCCGACCTCTATGCCGCCGGCGCCACCCTCTATCACCTGCTGACCCGCCACTACCCCTACGGTGAGATCGAGGCGTTCCAGCACCCCCGTTTCGGCAATCCGGTGCCGCCCACCCGCTACCGCCCCGATATTCCCGGCTGGTTGGAGAATGCCCTGCTCAAGTCCTGCGCGCGGGCCCCGGGCGAGCGCTTCGAAACCGCGGAAGAATTTCTCGTCGCCCTGGAGCGGGGCGAGGCCAGCCGCCTGGGCCGGCCGCGGCCTACTCCATTAGCTGCCCGCGACCCGGTCCGTTTCTGGCAAGCTGTCGCCCTGGTTGCATTCGTGTTCAACCTGTTGTTCCTCTACCTGCTGCTGGCGGGTTAACTCACACCTAGGAGACTTCCATGCTGGTCCAAGACATCATGAGCCGTAACGTCCGTACCGTTAGCCCCGACACCCCGTTGCTGGAGGTTTCGTCCCTGATGTGCCTGTACCGCCTTTCCGGCCTGCCGGTGGTGCAGGATGGCAAGCTGGTCGGCTTCGTCGCCGAGAAGGACGTGCTGGCGCGCATGTTCCCGACCCTGGCGGATTTTCGCGACGGCATGCGCGGCGTCGATTACGAAGCGATGGAGGCACAGTACAAGGAAGTGATGTACCTGAAGACCGCCGACCTCATGGCCACTCGGGTAATCAGCGTGCCGCCCGACATGCATGCCCTGCAGGCTGCTTCCAATATGGTGCGCTACAACTTCCGGCGCATCCCGGTTGCCAAGGACGACACCCTGCTGGGCATGCTGTCCCTGGGCGACGTGCACAAGGCCCTGTTCCACGGCAACGTCTCGCAGCGGAGCTGACCCGGACCTGGCCATGCGCGACGGACTCAAGGTTCTCCTGATCAGCCCGTCGCGCCGGCGCCTGGACAGCCTGATGACGGCCCTGGCGGAAAGCGCGCCGGAGCATCACCTGATCGGCCGCCTCGATCGCGCCATCGA
Source organism: uncultured Pseudomonadota bacterium (assembly GCA_903918705.1). Taxonomy (GTDB): domain Bacteria; phylum Pseudomonadota; class Gammaproteobacteria; order Burkholderiales; family Thiobacillaceae; genus PFJX01. The sequence goes on along the minus strand of CAIXFP010000197.1, from coordinate 4,288 downwards.
CTTGCCCGCCTGGGTGGAGGAACTACAGCCGGACGCCATCATCATGGACACTGAATCTCCCAGCCGCGACACCCTGGAACAGGTGGTGGCGATGAGCGAGAAGACGCCGCGCCCCATCGTCATGTTCAGCCAGGATGAATCTCGGGACGCCATGCGCCGGGCGGTGTCGGCGGGGGTGGCCGCTTACGTGGTGAACGGCCTGGATAGCGAGCGCATCCAGCCCTTGCTGCAACTGGCCCAGGTGCGCTTCGAAGCCTGGCAGGCGTTGCGCGAGGAGACCCTGCGGGCGCGCCAGGAGTTGCATGAGCACAAACAGGTCGAGCAGGCCAAGCGCTACCTGATGAAGGTGGAGAAGCTATCAGAGGAAGCCGCCTACCAGGCCCTCCGCCGGGAAGCCATGGTCCAGCGCAAGCGCATTGCCGACGTGGCGCGGGTAGTGATGGAGATGGCGAAAGGGTAGCGGAACATACATGCAGCCCAAGTAGTGCGCAAACCCCGGCACGGCGCGGTTCCGGGCTCGGTGAGTGGCTATAAGTCGGACAGGCCGCCAGTGTTTGATTACAAAACCATCCGGCTCCCACCGGTATTCCCGGAACACACTGCATGCAATAAAGCCGGAATCCCTGTTTTTACTGGGTTTTCCGGCCTTTTCTGGAACTTTCTGGTACATAAAATGGTGCCGAGTGTCTGACTCGAACAGACGACCTACCGCTTACCTTACCACTACGACTTTCGCCGCCATAAGTGTTTGTGGTCTGGACTATCCCTTGACCTTAGCTGACGCCTTAGGCCCCCCCCGTCTAGTCTCTACACCTTCCCCGTCAAGGGATTGGCTCGGGATTGGCTTAGCCCAGCTGGGCCTTAGCGTTCCCCGAATTTGAGGGGTTCTACTCCCACCGTTTCCAGTGGGGCACTCGTTCAATCAAGGCGGTTGCTCTACCAACTGAGCTAACCCGGCATTAAATCAGATTATAACGCAGCCACAGCAACAGGCGGAAGGATGCCCTATATGGTGGTCCCAGCGTCAAGCCATATTCGCCGGAATCAGCGGGGATTGGGGGGCGGGGATAGGCGCGGTTGCCGGGAAGAGGCACTCCAGGCATAAGCTCGGCGGCCGTCGCCGCCGCGACGGCTACCCGCGTAACGCTGGCGTGACGTGGGGCTGCAGGGCCTGCAGGAGTTGCACGAAGATTTTCGGGCTGCCCGCCACCACGTTGCCGGAGGTGAGGTAGTTTTCCTCCCCGGCAAAATCGCTCACCAGGCCACCCGCCTCCAACACCAGCAGGCAACCGGCGGCGATGTCCCAGGGGTTGAGGCCGATCTCAAAAAAGCCGTCGGTGCGACCAGCCGCCAGCCAAGCCAGGTCCAGGGCAGCGGACCCGGGGCGGCGCAGGCCCGAAGTCTTCTTCACCAGATCACGAAACATGCCGGTGTAGGCATCGAGATGAGTGAAATCGCGATAGGGGAAGCCAGTGCCGATCAACGCGTCCTGCAACTTGTCGCGTTTGCCGACGCGGATGCGGCGCTCGTTGAGAAAGGCGCCGCTACCGCGACTGGCGGTAAAGAGGTCATTGCGCACGGGGTCGTAGATCACGGCCTGATCCAGCTTGCCCCGAAGCAGCAGGGCGATGGACACCGCGTATTGCGGGAAGTCGTGGAGAAAGTTGGTGGTGCCGTCCAGTGGGTCGATGACCCACTGGTATTCCGCTTCTCCACCGGCACCGGAGGCACCCGTCTCCTCGGCTAGAATCGCATGGGTAGGATAAGCATCCAGCAGGGTCTGGATGATGATCCTTTCCGCCTTCTGGTCGACTTCGCTGACGTAGTCGTTGTCCTGTTTGGATGTGACCGTGAGACGGTCGAGATTCTGGCTGCCGTGGACGATGATTTTTCCTGCGGCGCGGGCGGCCTTGACGGCCGTATTGAGCATCGGGTGCATGGTTGTCTAAAGAACGTTTAAATATCAGTCGCTTGCGCGCCTCTCTACCATATGTGGAAGAGAGGGGTCGCGCTGTGGCGCGCTTGAACCGGGCCAGTATTTTACCTTGAACACGCGCGGTCCCCTGGCAAACATCCGTGTCGTCCTGGTGGAAACCAGTCATCCCGGCAACCTGGGCGCAGTCGCGCGAGCCATGAAAGTCATGGGGCTCTCCGATCTGTCCCGGGTCAACCCGAAGTGCGGGATTGATGATGAAGCCCGGGCTCGCGCGTCTGGCGCTCTCGATGTACTGGAAAATGCCCGTTTCCACGCCGGTCTGGACGAAGCGCTTACCGATGTGGTCCTCGCCGCCGCGTGCACCTCGCGCCGACGCGACCTGCCGCATCCCGCTTACACTCCGCGCCAGGCAGCCCCGCAGCTTCTGGGCATGGCCCACAACCATAAGGTAGCGCTGGTGTTCGGCTCGGAGACCTTCGGCCTATCCAACCAGCAACTCATGAAGTGCCGCTGGCTACTCAATATTCCCAGCAACCCGGAATATGCGTCGCTCAACCTGGGGGCCGCCGTACAGGTGCTGGCCTATGAATTGCGCGCCAGCCTGGACGACGTCATCCTGGACTTGCCGGAGTTTGAACTGGCGACCCACGAGGCCGAACAGGCGCTGATCGAGGAATTGGAAAAGACCCTGATCACAATAGGTTTCCATAATCCGGACAACCCGAAGCGCCTGCTGCCCAGACTACGCCGTTTTTTCGCCAAGGCCGGTCTGGAAAAGGATGAGGTGGCAATCTGGCGGGGAATCTTGAGCGCGGTATTGACGCGAAAGTGAAAAAGCCACCGTAACGACTTCGGTACCCGCATTTGACCAGGTGTTCAGGCGACGCGCTGCTGTGGCGCTCGGCTCTGGCAAGCCGGGGGCAAAGCGTGGCGGGTATTGGCGCCTTGCTTTTGAGTGCCGCCGGGGCTGGACTTCGTGCAGGTCGCGAGCCGCCCAATTCCCTATCGATGCGTATTTCGCCCCATCGTGACCACGTTTTCGCGGTGAACGTGACCGGTAGCGCAGCCGAGGCATCAAGCACGGTTGGAAGCCGCCACCGCCTCGACGAACGAGACTAACTCCTGCGGAATCCTTGCCATTTCTTTTATTCGGTTTGCCAGTGGACCCTTCATGTCGCCCGGAATCCCGTGAGCCTTCGCAAAACGCATCAACAAGGCCTTGCCATGTACCCGCCTCAGCAGCCGGTCGACTCTGTGTCCCACGTTGTGAACTCTCGGCAATACGTGTTCACAGCAGCAGGATGACGCTGCCGTGATCGCGCGTGATCGCTTCAATGGCACGCCGCGAAGGCTTGATCTTCATGTTGCTGGTGCACCAACGGAACCAACGCGAGGGTGGCGGATAACCCTTGCCTATGAGTTTGCCCCAGTAGCTTTCCGCCGGCATCGGCTTGACCAGTTGCGTGACCAGGGTGAGGCCTAGCCTCTGCGCGGATTGATGGATGCAGTTGATCGTCTGGGTAACGAACGCCGCCACATTGGGCGCTTCAACCTGAGTATCGGATGAAAGAACGATGACCGGTTTGGTCGCTTGCTTCCCCAATTTCAGCAACAGGTTGAACACCAGTTGCAACAACGCGGTGGAGTCTTTGCCGCCGGAGAAGGCTATCACCCAGGGCCGGCTGTCGGAGAAATACAGCGACTCAAGCTGCGCGGTGGCTGCTTCCACCAATTGCTGGTTGGGAGACACGCTGATTTCAAGCGGCGCACCGGTCATGCGAAGTCACTCCGTTTAACCTTGATTCCTCAGTTGAACGCGCCCGAGTGTGGGTTTGTCGGGTCGGCTGGCAAGGCGCGACGACGCCGCGGGCCGGGGCCCGCAAGGATAAGCAGGGATTTGGCCGCCGTCGTTTGGCGGCCTAGTCCTTCGCTTAGTTGTTTCATCAGGAGCAACGCAGCCAGACGGCGCGGCAGGCCCGCAATCGGGCGCGTAGCGGGCTTACCCAGCAGGTGAGCGTGATCGAAGGCGCGAACCTCAGCACCCATGCGGCCTCACGCAGCCAAACGAGCGGTCAACTGAGGAATCAAGGTTTAATGAAAAAGGGCGCCGATCACGAAATCGGCGCCCGATGGTTACTGCATGTTTCTTAGTACCGGTAATGCTCCGCCTTGTAAGGCCCGGTCTTGGGCACGCCGATGTAGGCGGCCTGCTGGTCGGTCAATTCGGTGAGCTGGGCGTTGAGTTTCCGCAACTGCAGCCGCGCGACCTTCTCGTCCAGGTGCTTGGGCAAGGTGTAGACGCCCACCGGGTAATCCGCCGTGCGGGTGTACAGCTCGATCTGGGCGATGGTC
>CAIXFP010000196.1 GCA_903918705.1 uncultured Pseudomonadota bacterium | reverse complement strand
GTGCCGGCCCAGACCAGCGCTGCCGAGGTCCTGGCCATGCAACCGGACGGTGTGCTGTTGTCCAACGGTCCCGGCGATCCGGAACCCTGCGACTACGCCATCCGTGCCATCCGGGACATCACCGCCGCGCGCGTACCCACCTTCGGCATCTGCCTCGGCCACCAGCTCCTTGCCCTGGCCTCCGGCGCCCGTACCATCAAGATGAAGTTCGGCCACCACGGCGCCAACCATCCAGTGCAGGACCTGGACAGCAAGCGGGTGGTCATCACCAGCCAGAACCACGGCTTTGCCGTGGATGCGGCGACCCTGCCCGCAAACCTGCGCGCCACCCACGTGTCCCTATTCGACGGCTCCCTGCAGGGCATCGCCCGCACCGACGTGCCCGCCTTCAGCTTCCAGGGCCACCCCGAGGCCAGCCCGGGTCCTCAGGATGTGGGCTACCTGTTCGACCGATTCATCAAGATGATGCAAGACCACAAGGCACACCATGCCTAAGCGCAGCGACCTCCACTCCATCCTTATCATCGGCGCCGGCCCCATCGTCATCGGCCAGGCCTGCGAGTTCGACTATTCCGGCGCCCAGGCCTGCAAGGCTCTGCGCCAGGAAGGCTACCGGGTCATCCTGGTCAACTCCAACCCGGCCACCATCATGACCGACCCGGAGATGGCTGACGCCACCTACATCGAGCCGATCAACTGGCAGACGGTGGAGCGCATCATAGAGAAGGAACGCCCCGACGCCATTCTGCCCACCATGGGCGGCCAGACCGGCCTCAACTGCGCCCTCGATCTCGCCAAGCACGGCGTTCTTGAGAAATATGGCGTCGAACTGATCGGCGCCAGCAAGGAAGCCATCGACAAGGCTGAAGACCGCGAGAAGTTCAAGCAGGCCATGGCCCGCATCGGCCTGGCCAACCCGCGTTCTGCCCTGGCCCACAGCTTCGAGGAAGCGGTGCAGATCCAGGCCGGCATCGGCTTCCCGACCATCATCCGGCCGTCCTTCACCATGGGCGGCAGCGGCGGCGGCATCGCCTACAACTTGGAGGAATTTACCGCCATCTGCGAACGCGGCCTGGAGGCCTCCCCGACCAAGGAACTCCTTATCGAGGAATCCCTGATCGGCTGGAAAGAGTTCGAGATGGAGGTGGTGCGCGACCACGCCGACAACTGCATCATCGTCTGTTCCATCGAGAACCTGGATCCCATGGGCGTGCACACCGGCGATTCCATCACCGTGGCGCCGGCCCAGACCCTCACCGACCGCGAATACCAGCTCCTGCGCAACGCCTCCATCGCCGTGCTGCGCGAGATCGGCGTCGATACCGGCGGTTCCAACGTTCAGTTCGCCATCAGCCCGGAAGACGGCCGCATCGTGGTCATCGAGATGAATCCGCGGGTGTCGCGTTCCTCGGCCCTGGCCTCCAAGGCCACCGGTTTCCCCATCGCCAAGGTGGCGGCCAAGCTGGCCGTGGGCTTCACCCTGGACGAACTGAAGAACGACATTACCGGCGGCGCCACCCCAGCCTCCTTCGAGCCGTCCATCGACTACGTGGTCACCAAGGTGCCGCGTTTCGCCTTCGAGAAGTT
>CAIXFP010000195.1 GCA_903918705.1 uncultured Pseudomonadota bacterium | reverse complement strand
GGGCGGTTTCTTCAACATCACCCAGCCTTTGGTCATGCCCCTGGTGCGCATGAAGCAAGGTGGTCGCATCGTCGTCATGACCTCGGTTTCCGGCGTCATCGGCAACCGCGGCCAGGTCAACTACAGCGCCGCCAAGGCCGGCTTGATCGGCGCCGCCAAGGCCCTGGCGGTGGAACTGGCCACGCGCGGCATCACCGTCAACTGCGTCGCACCCGGGCTGATCGACACGGAAATGGTCAAGCGACTCCCGCTGGAAGAAGCACTCAGGATGGTGCCGATGAACCGTCTCGGGCAACCGGCTGAAGTAGCCGCCGTGGTGGCATTTCTCATGTCGCCCGGCGCGTCCTACGTCACCCGCCAGGTGATCGGCGTCAACGGAGGGATCATCTGATGCGCCGCGTCGTTGTCACCGGCATGGCCGGCATCACCTCCCTGGGCGACAACTGGCCGGCCATCGAGGCCAACCTGCGGGCCGGCCGCACCGGCATCCGCCACATGGCGGAATGGGACCGCTACGTCGACCTCAACAGCCATCTGGGCGGCCCGGTGGAGTTTGCGCTCCCCGCCCATTACCCGCGCCGCATGGTCCGCTCCATGGGACGCGTCGCGCTGCTCTCGGTGCGGGCCACGGAAATGGCGCTGGCCGACGCGGGCCTCCTCGACGACCCCACGATACGCGACGGCCGCATGGGCATCGCCTACGGCTCGTCCTCCGGCAGCGCCGAGCCGATCCGCGCCTTCGGCGAGATGATCGAGACCGGCCGCATGCTGGGCGTCACCTCCACCAGTTACATCCAGATGATGAGCCACACCGGCGCGGTGAACATCGGCCTGTTCTTCGGGCTCACCGGCCGGGTCATTCCCACCAGCAGCGCATGCACCTCGGGTAGCCAGTCCATCGGCTATGCCTACGAGGCAATCCGCTTCGGCCGCCAGGACATGATGGTGGCCGGCGGCTCCGAGGAACTCAGCGCCGCCGACGCCGCCGTGTTCGACACGCTGTTCGCCACCAGCACCCGGAACGAAACGCCGGAACTCACCCCGCGCCCTTTCGATGTCGCCCGCGACGGCCTGGTGGTGGGCGAAGGCGCCGCCACCCTGATCCTGGAGGAACGAGAATACGCCCTGGCCCGAGGCGCGCCGATATACGCGGAAATCGTCGGCTTCGCCTGCAATTCCGACGGCACCCACGTCACCCAGCCGGAAGCCGCCACCATGGCTACCGCCATGCGTCTGGCCCTGCGGGATGCCGGCCTGCCGCCCGCCGCCATGGGTTATGTCAATGCCCACGGCACCGCCACCGATCGCGGCGACATTGCGGAAAGCCGGGCCACCCACGAGGTGTTCGGTGCACGGGTGCCCATCGCCTCGCTGAAGGGCCACTTCGGCCACACTCTGGGCGCCTGCGGCACCATCGAGGCCTGGCTGTCCATCGAAATGATGCGCCGGGGCTGGTTCGCGCCGACCGCCAATCTGACCCACGTGGATCCGAACTGCGGCGAACTCGACTACCTGATGGGGGATGGCCGCGCGATCCAGGTGGAATACCTCATGAGCAACAATTTTGCGTTCGGCGGCATCAACACCTCGCTGATTTTCAAACGGGCGGAGTGACTCGGACATGCATACCCGCGCGGCACCCAATCCCCGGCTCATCCTGCTGACCTGCCTGGCGGCGCCCCTGGCCCAGGCCGCAGAGCAACCCCTCTGGGAATTCGGCGCCGGCATCGGCGTGCTGTCCCTGCCCGACTACCGTGGCTCGGATCAGCGCCACAGCTATGTTCTGCCCCTGCCTTACCTGGTCTATCGCGGCGATGCCATCCAGATCGACCGCGACAAGGCCCGCGGCGTGTTCTTCAAAGGCAAGCGCTCGGAATGGGACATCAGCCTGGGGGCCACGGTACCGGTCAAAAGCGATAGTGACAGCGCCCGGATCGCCATGCCCAACCTGGACCCTACAGTGGAAATCGGCCCGCAGTGGAGCTACATCTTGCGCGACGACTGGGTGAAGGCCACCTTGCGCCTGCCCCTGCGCAAGGTGCTGGCGGTGGACTTCCCCAATATGCGTGGCGTCGGCGCCGTGTTCACGCCCACGCTGGCGCTGGATCGCAGCGACCACCCTTGGCCCGGCTGGCACGCCAGCCTGTCCACCGGGCCGCTGTTCGGCGACCGCGGTTACTTTGCCTATTACTACGGCGTCAGCCCGGACCAGGCCACCCCGGAGCGGCCCGCCTGGCAGGCCCAATCCGGCTATGGCGGCTGGCAACTGACCGCCACGTTGAGCCAACGCTACCAGGACGTCTGGGTTGGAGGTTTTCTGCGCGGCGACTACCTGGGTGGCGCCGCCTGCGCGGACAGTCCGCTGGTCAGGGAAAAGGCATCCTGGATGGGGGGTGTGGGAATCTCCTGGATCTTCTCGGAATCCAGGCAAAGTGCCGGTTCCGCCTGGAGACCCTAACCCGCCGCACTCGTCGTGAGCATCGTTGCATGGTCAGCCCGGCATGGCCATGCAAGCACCTCAATCGACCGGATTTGGAGAAAATGAATGATGACCCTACGCAAAGCCTTGATCCTTGGCCTGCTGGCCGTGACCGCGGAAGCCGCCCTGGCGGCCCCGATCACCAATAAGGACGTGATCAGCCTGATCGATGCGGGCATGCCCGAAGACATCATCGTCCAGGCCATCAAATCGGGCGAACCGAAATTCGACACCTCCGCCGGCGCCCTCATTCGACTCAGGGAAAAAGGCGCCACTGCGGCCGTGTTGAGCGCCATGCTGGGCAAGGATGGCGGACATGCATCGTCCGGCACTTCCAACTCGGCAAAACACTATGTCGGCAACAAGATCAACCCGGAAGAAGTGATTGTGGTGATCGATGGCAAGGAATCGACCATGCAATACATCATTCCCAATGTCCGCACCGCCGCACGCGCGTTCGGATGGGGTGGCATAGCCTCCTATGCCGTGCTGCAGGGCGAAAAGGCAGCACGCCGCATGGAAACCGCCGTGCCGGAATTCCTGGTATCCGTGCCGAAGAATGCGCAGCCGGGTAATTACATCACCCTGGCGAACTTCGCCGTGCGCAAGAACTCGACCCGGGAAGTCATGACCGGTGGCGGGTACATGAGCTATTCCTCCGGCATCAACAAGAGCCGGGTCATCCCCGTCACCTTTTCCAAAGAAGATGACCAGTCTCGCGCCCAGGACGGCTTCATCCTGTATCGGGTCAAACCCGAGCAAAGCATACCCAGTGGGGAATACGCCCTGGTTCTGTACACCAGCGAGGTTCGTACCACGGGCTTTTTTTCACAGGCGGCCAACAGCTATTTCGACTTCGGCATCAATTGATACCCTGGCCGGGTGCAAGCGATCCGCCAGCTCCCGGCAACTTTTTTCCGGTCCATGGCCTACATGGAATGATTGAAGGCTATCTTTGAATTCAACGCGATTTTCGCGTCTGTTTGTTCGTCAACCCTGGAGGAAATCATGAAACAACTGCTTATCGCCTTGTTTATCAGCATCCTTGCTTTGGCAGGCACAGCCCAGGCCCGCGACCCGGTCCCCCTGGTCAATCTGGATAACCAGCCCATCAAATCATCCAGCGGCAAGTCGCTGACCCTGGACGATGTCGCCAAGGCCTTGCGCCAGGCGGCGCCCGTCCGGGGTTGGACCATGGAGATGATCGCCCCCGGCAAGGCCCTGGCCACACTGGACGTGCGGGGCAAGCACACGGTCAAGGTAGACATCAGTTACACGGAAACGAGCATCTCCCTAGACTACAAGGACAGCAGCAACATGAAATTCGGCAACAAGGACGGAGTGAAGGTGAT
>CAIXFP010000194.1 GCA_903918705.1 uncultured Pseudomonadota bacterium | reverse complement strand
GCGCGAAGCCCTCGATGCCGCAGGCCACATCCATACACGCATCCTTGCCTATTCTGCGAAATATGCCTCCAGCTTCTACGGCCCGTTCCGTGACGCGGTCGGTTCGGCTGGGAACCTGGGCAAGGGCAATAAATATACCTATCAGATGGACCCGGCCAACAGCGACGAAGCACTCTGGGAAGTGGGCCTGGACCTGCAGGAGGGCGCAGACATGGTGATGGTGAAGCCCGGGATGCCCTATTTGGACATCGTCCGTCGCATCAAGGATGCCTATCGCGCGCCTACCTTCGTCTATCAGGTAAGCGGCGAATATGCGATGTTGAAAGCCGCGGCGCAGAACGGCTGGTTGGACGAACAAGCCTGCGTGCTGGAAAGCCTGCTCGGTTTCAAGCGCGCCGGGGCCGATGCGGTGCTGACCTACTTTGCACTGGATGCGGCGCGCTGGTTGAGTGAGTGCTGAGGCTGTCCAGATCAGATGTAGCGCGCCCGGCGTTCCCGGTCGACGCGGATGATGTAGCGCTGAATCTCGGTTTCCACGCTGGGCGGCAGGTCGATGAACTGGCAACCGGCGCGATGCGTATGGCGGCCGTTTTTCAGCGTGATCTCAAAAGTCGTGCACACGGCCAGACTCAGGGCGAATTCTCCCGAACCGGGTAGGGAAATGCGGCAACCATGAAAGGTCTCGCCTGCCGTCAGGTCGCCATTGTCCTGATAGGCCAGGATGCCAACGCCGCCGATACTGATGTCCACTACCAGGGCTTCCAGCATGCCATGTTCGGTATTGATCATGCATTTCACTGGATTGACCACGGAAGTGACCAACCGGTAGTACTCGCGCCTCTGCAGACGCAGGAGTTCGTCAGGGATGGGAACCTGGAAGGCCGGTTCATGGCCGTAAACGACGCGCTCGACCCGATTGCAGGAAAACTGCACTCTTACCTGGTCATGGGTCGTGGCGAAGGTGGCGCTACGTGCATCCAGGAGTTGCGCGTTAAGCCTTTCATCGGGGCCATAGCCCAGGAAGAGGGCATTCTGCTTGGGGTCCAGTGCGACGATGGAGGTCAAGAGGAAGTCCTTGCCATTTTCGCCGTAGGCCGCAACGATGGACTTGTCCTGCATGACTTCCCGCAGTACGCGCTGAATTTCCCCGGCATGCCGAACCAGATAGCGGTTGGCATCCTCGCTGGTGAGCAGTTCAATCTTCATCGGCATATTGTATCGATATGCTCGCTTCCTGTTTGAGGTAGCGGTCTTTGAACCCTATACTGCGAAAGCCATATTTCGATCATGTAACTATCATTTCATCAAGCGCCAGGGTGAGGGAGTTGGATCAATGGGAATCATGGATCGATTTAAGACCGCGAGCAGAAACTGGGCGAAGACCATCGTTGCCTTCGAGTCGCCGCCGCGTTTGCGCGAGGTCGGAGGGCAGGTTGGTGAGGCCGTTCCCGAGACAGTCGGACAGGTAACCCGCGAGGATCAGTTCAAGATTCGTCTGGCACACAACGACGAACGCACGCGGGATGCGAAGTTTTTCGTGGAAAAGCGCTATGGCGAAGTGGGTTATCACAGTGCTTCGGGGCAAGGTGCTTCCGGACCAGGGGCGGCCAGTTGTCCCGATAGCATTACCCTGGCTACCTATCAGGGAGAGCAGGTCATCGGTACTCAGACCCTGGGTTTCGACGTGGGGCATGGCCTTCTGGCTGATGAACTCTATAAGGCCGAGATCGACGTACTGCGCGCGCGTGGATGCAGCGTCGCCGAGATCACCAAGTTCGCCCTGGATACCAAACTGACATCGAAAAGATTCCTGGCCGCGATGTTCAACGTTTCCTATATCTACCTTCGCAAACTCTGGGGCTATTCGGATGTGGTCATTGAGGTGAATCCTACCCATGCGGCCTTTTATAAGCGGATGCTGGGTTTCACTGAGATAGGCAGCGAACGCATGTGTCCCCGCGTCCATGCCCCCGCCGTATTGCTATGGCTTGATCTGGGTGAACTCGAAAGACGCATTGCCGAGGTCGCCGGCAAGCACGAACTTGCGAAGCAGGACAGAACGCTGTTGCCGTATTTCTTCCCGCCCCAGGAAGAAGCACGCATCACCGACCGCTTGCTGCGTGCCGAATCCAAATAATTCCATGACCACTCCTTTCGATTACGGTGTCGCCTTTTCCCGGAACATCGGCTGGGTGACTGAAGACGAGCAGCGCAGGTTGTCGACAAAGCGAGTGGCCATAGCCGGCATGGGGGGGGTGGGTGGTTTTCATCTGCTCACTCTGGCGCGTCTCGGCATCCAACATTTTCACATCGCCGATCTCGATACCTTTGAACTGGCCAATTTCAACCGCCAGGTCGGGGCCGGCATGGGCAGCCTGGGCCAACACAAAGCGGAGGTGTTGGCCAGGATGGCGCGGGATATCAATCCTGACTGCGAGATCAAGATTTTTCCCCGGGGAGTCGATGCGAGTAACCTGAGCGAGTTCATGGCCGGTGTGGATCTCTATGTGGATGGCCTGGATTTTTTTGCCTTCTCGGCGCGTGAAGGCATGTTTCGCTACTGTGCCGAGCATCGCGTCCCGGCAACCACCGTCGCCCCGCTGGGCATGAGCGCGGCGCTACTCAACTTCCTGCCCGGTGGCATGAGCTTCGAAGAATACTTCCAGCTCGATGGCAAGCCCGAGATGGAGAAGGCCGTGCGATTCCTCATCGGCCTGGCGCCCGCCCTGTTGCATCGCCCCTACCTGGCCGACGAGACACGGGTGAATCTTGCCGCTTGCAAGGGGCCTTCCACCGTGATGGCCTGTTCCCTGTGTGCCGGCGTTGCCGCCAGTGAAGCCCTCAAAATTTTGCTCGGGCGTGGCAAGGTCTGGGCTGCGCCGCACGGCATCCAGTTTGATGGTTACCGCAACCGGGTCGCCCACACCTGGCGGCCGGGTGGCAACCGGCATCCCATCAACCGTCTCGCTCTCGCCATCGCCAAACGGCAACTGGGGGTCTGAGATGCCCCCCCTTCCCGCGCACATCGAACGCATCCTGGATCTGGCGCGCTGGGCGCCCAGTGGCGACAACACCCAGCCCTGGCGTTTCGAGGTGTTGGGCGACGAGCACGTGCTGGTGCATGGCCTCGATACCCGTGACCATTGCGTATATGACCTGGACGGTCATGCCAGCCAGCTCGCCGTGGGGGCGCTGCTGGAGACCATGGCGCTGGCGGCGGGCACCCAGGGCCGTAGCGCCAGCATTCGGCGTCGGCCCGATACTCCGGACAGCCATCTGTTGTTCGATGTGGTCTTTCAGCCCGAGGCCGGCCTCGAGGCCGATCCATTGGCGGCTTTCATAGAGAAGCGGGTGGTGCAGCGCCGGCCCATGTCCACGCGGCCCCTGAGCCAAGCGCAGAAGCAGGCGCTGGCCCAGTCTCTGCCTCAAGGCTATTCCGTCATCTGGTATGAGGGATGGTCCCAGCGTTGGCGCCTGGCGCGCTACATGTTTGACAACGCCAAGGTCCGGCTCACCATTCCCGAGGCCTACCAGGTCCACAAGTCGGTCATTGAATGGGGCGCCCGGTTCAGTGCTGACAGAATTCCCGACAAGGCTGTGGGCGTGGATCCCTTGACCGCCCGATTCATGCGTTGGGTGATGGGAAGTTGGCGCCGTGTCGAGTTTTTTAACACTTGGCTGATAGATCGGAAGAGCACACGTCTGAACTCCAG
>CAIXFP010000193.1 GCA_903918705.1 uncultured Pseudomonadota bacterium | reverse complement strand
CTGGCCGACTGGCTGGGCCTGAGGATCGTCGCCGACCTGGAACCCAAGCCCGGCATCGACCCATCCGCGTCCTACCTTGCGGAACTGCTGGAACGCATGAAGGCCCAGCCGGCGCGCCTGATCCTGCACGCCGCCTACCAGTCGGCCAAACCCTCCGAGTGGCTGTCCGCGCGCACTGGCATACCCGCCCTGGAACTGCCCTACACCGTGGGCGGCGCCCCCCAGCCGCGCGACCTGTTCAGCCTCTATGACACCACCCTGGCGCGGCTCACGGCGGGGCTGAAATGAACTTCTCCGGACTCGACCCCGCCATCCTCCTGCCCGCCCTGGCGGCGGGCCTGCTGGTGCTGGCGACCCACGTGCCCCTGGGCCAGGCGGTGCTGAAACGCGGCATCGTCTTCCTCGACCTGGCCATCGCCCAGATCGCCGGCTTGGGCGTGGTGGTGGCCCACAGCCTGGGCGGCGAGGAAAGCGCCTGGCTCACCCAGGCCGGCGCGGTGACGGCCGCCCTGCTGGGCGCCCTGTTCCTGCGGCACATGGAAGAACGGGTGGCGAGCCGGCAGGAAGCCATCATCGGCGTCACCTTCGTGGCCGCCGCCTGCCTGGCCCTGATCCTGATGAGCCACGACCCCCATGGCGCGGAACACCTGCAGGACTTGCTGGTGGGGCAGATCCTCTGGACCACCTGGAGCGGCCTGCTGCCCCTGGCCGCGGTCACCGCCCTGGTGCTGGCGGCCTGGTTCGGCCTGTCCTGGCGCCACTCGCCCCTGGGCTTCTACCTGCTGTTCGCCGTCACCATCACCGCCTCGGTGCAGGTGGTGGGCATCTACCTGGTATTTGCCAGCTTGATCGTGCCGGCCCTGGTATCCGGTGAGAAGCTGTTGCGCGGCCTGGCGGTGGGTGCTACGGGCTATGTTCTCGGCCTGGTGGCCTCCGGCCTGTTCGACCTGCCCTCCGGGGCGGCCATCGTCCTGGCCCTGGTGGCGGTGGCGGGAATGCTGGCCGGGTTCGTGCCGCGCGGGGAGTCGCGGTAGGTGGCCCGTCCCGGGCCGAATCCGCGCCGCGCCCATGGCCAAGATCTTCGCAGCGGGACACCGCTCCTGCCGAGGCGTTGGGCAAAGCATCGCGCGCTCCACGAACCGCCAGCCATCCCCCACGGCAGGCGTAAAATTTTCCGACACTGGCTACATCCCTAGGGCAACACCCAGCCAGGCGGGGCAAACGGATCGTTTCTCCGGGTTACAACCTATTTCCCAGAAGCCGGCCGCGAGCGGCCCGGGCTCCATGCAGCCCGAATGTTCGATACGACGCGGCCATAGGTCACGCCGGCCGCGTGGGCCTGATCGAGCAGGAGGCACCGAACCATGTTGCACCAGCTTGTCGAGTTTTTTTACACCGGCATCAGATTTACCCTATTCGCCGCGCAGGCCCCACGCCACTGTTATCGGTAACCTATTGAATAACCAGGATTGACGTTCACTTGACACAAAGGTGGCACGGCTATTGCTTTATGTTCGGCATGCATGCAAGCGCGTAGCGTGCGGCAAGCTGGCTACTTCCGAACGACTTAATTTACGAAGGACTCATCATGAAAAAACTTGCACTTCTGGCCGCGATGGCCCTCGTTGGCACCGCTCAAGCCGGTTCCATCACGTTCACTACCACGCAAACTTCGACTACGGTTAACCCGACAACCACGAACTGGGCCAACACCCTCAACTGACCCAGTTCGACCCTGGTTTATATGGCATCCCTGCTGATGCAATCCTCACCGGTGTGTCCGTTACATTTGATGGCAATGCTTCGTTTGCTTACAGCCTTGCAAATATCTCACAAACTACCGGCACCACTGGCACGGTGCAGTTGTCAGTAAATGAGGCATACACGCTGCCCGGTCTTGGTGCTGGTAACGTCAGCATCACAGGCCCGCTCTACAACATCAACCTGCCGGTTTATGACGGCAGTCAATTTGTCACCCCTGCAGGCGATTACGTCGGTACTTCCAGTGCCTCATATGGTCCTGACAATTCCTCTGGATCTCAGAACTCTGCCGTCGGCGCTTCCTTCTGGAATCTGTATGAAGGGAACGGCACCTTCAATATTGGGGTCAATGCAACATCGGGTAGCGATAGACAACTCTCTGGGGGAATCGTTCTTGAAAAAACCACTTGGCTTGCCGGTGCCGATGCAAGCGTGACCTACACCTGGACGGAAACGACAGTTCCCGAACCCGCCACCCTGGCCTTGCTTGGCCTGGGCCTGGCCGGCCTAGGCATCTCCCGCCGCCGCCTGGGCTGATTATCGCCACAGCGGTTTTCGTTTCGTAAAAAGCCCGACGCAGTCGGGCTTTTTTTCTGTCTGCGCGATAGTCTTACCGCGTTCCAATCCATCTCTACCACGCCAATGTCAAAAACCGTCCAGAACCAGTCCACTCCCTGGCTGCGCCGCCGCGCCCCCCAACTGCTGATCGCCCTGCTGGCAGTCACCACCGTGGCCGGCGGCGCCTATTTCCTGCACCGCAAGACGCCGCAGAGCCATCTGGACAGGGCTGCAAAACTGGAACAAGCGGGGGACATCAAGGGCGCGGTAATCGAAATCAAGAACGCATTGCAGGCCCTGCCTAATGACCCCGAGGCGCGCTTCCGCCTAGCGCGGGCGCTGTTCACTGGCAACGATTACCTGGGTGCCGAGCAGGAATTGCTCAAGGCCCGCGAACTCGGCCTGCGCAAGGACGAGGCGACGCTGCTGCTGGCGCGCACCTGGCTGCACCTGGACAAGCGCGACCGCCTGCTGGAGGAACTGCAGCCACGCGAGGGCGCCCCCGCCCAGGCGAACGCCGCTCTGCTGGCCATTCGCGCCATGGCCCAGTACCTGGGCAAGGACGTCGCTGCCATGCAGGCCAGTTTGGACCAGGCGGACAAACTGGCGCCGGACCAGCCGGACACCCTGCTGGTGCGCGCCACACAGGCCCGCGGCCAGGGCGACGCCGCCCAGGCCCAGTCCCTGGTGGAACGCGGGCTGGCTAAACACGCCGGCAATGTCGATTTGTGGGTGATGCAGGGCGATCTGCTGCAAGCCCGGAAACTGGCCGCGCCGGCACAGGTCGCCTATGCCAAGGCACTGGCGCTGGCCCCCGCCAATATCCCCGCGCGCCTGGCGCTGATCCAGATGAATTTGCAAGGAGGCAGGCTGGAGCAGGCGGAAACCGGGCTTAAGGCCCTGGACCAGGTGTCGCCCGGCAACCTCCAAGGCCAGTACTACAAGGCCGGATTGGAACTGTCGCGCAAGCGCTATGCCGAGGCCCTGGCCAAGGTGCAGGTCGTGCTGCGCGCCGTCCCGGACCTGGCGTCGGCCCATATGCTGGCAGGTGAGGCAAGCCTGGCCCTGGGCAAGCAAGAAGAGGCGCTGTCGCATTTCCAGCGGGTGCTGGAAGCCCAGCCCAACGATCTTCGCGCTCGCACCCTGTTGGCCACTACCCTGATGGCGTTGAACCAGTTCGATCAGGCCCGAAGCCTGGTCGAGGCCCTGGCCAAGGACAGCGACGACGGCCTGGTCACCATCCTGCGCGGCGACATGGCCGCCCATGACCAGCATTTCGACGAAGCGAAACGTTACTACCAGAAGGCAGCCGCCGCGCCTGGAGCGCCTGCGGGTCTGTTGCTGAAGCTGGCCGAACTCGATGAGCGCGGCGGCGACCTGGACGCAGCCATCGCCACCCTGGCCAGGGCTGCCGCCAGTGAGCGAACCTCGGCTCAGGCGGACGATGCCCTGTTACACCTGCTGCTGCGGCACCGACGTTACGACGAGGCACTCAAGGTGGTGGACGTTATGGCCCGCAAGAACTTACCGTCAGCAGAGGTGGAAAATGCCCGCGGCGCCGTATACGAAAGCCGCCAGGACCACACTGCTGCCCGGGCTAGCTTCGAGAACGCCCTCAAGGCCGATCCGAAGAACCTGACGGCAGCCGCCAACCTGGCCGCCCTGGATCTGGTCGCCAAGAACTACGTATCGGCGCAGAACCGCTACGAGGCCTTGCTCAAACTCACTCCGAACAACGTTGGCATCTACCTAGCCCAGGCGAGCATGGCCGCATTGCAGAAGCAGGACGAGCGCGCCTATCTGGAGAAGGCGAAACAGGCCGATGCGAAGAATCTGGAAGTTCGCGCCCGGCTGGTTCATTACTGGCTGCACAAGGGCAACCCCGCTCAGGCCCTGGCCGAGGCGAGGGAAGCGGTAGCCGTGACCGGGCAGAAGGACCTCTACGAATTAGTGGGCCAGGCGGAGACTGCCCAGGGGAATTTGCCGGACGCCCTCGATACCTATCAGCACTGGGTGACGGACCGACCCGGGTCTTCGCTCGCCTTGGTGCGACTGGGCGAAGTGCAGGCGGCACTGGGCAAGCTCGCGGACGCAAAAAATTCGGTGGACCAGGCGCTCAAGATGCATCCTGGCATGCTGGAGGCCACCCAAGCAAAGATGCTGCTGCTGGCCCAGAGCGGTGCCTACTCCGAGGCACTGCAGATCGCCCGCAAGATGCAGGCAGTACCTTTGTATGCTGAGGTGGGCTACATCGGCGAAGCGACGGTGTACTCCTACCAGAAACATTATGCCGAGGCCGCTGCGGTCTATGAGAAGCTGAATTCCATGACTAATAAAGCGGGCTACCTGAACTCCGCCTCTCAGTCCTATCTGGCTGCTGGCAAGCCTGACCAAGTGGCCAGGCTGTTACAGCAATGGCTGCGTAGCCATCCCGAGGACGTGACCACACGCCACCATTTTGCCGAGATCCTGGAGCAGATGCAGCGCAAACCGGAGGCGGCCGAGCAATACCGCATACTCGTGAAGTCGAACCCCAAGGATTTCACGGCCTACAACAACCTTGCCTTGGTGCTGAACGCGCTCAAGGATACCGGCGCGATGGTGGCAGCCGAAAAGGCGGCGAAACTCGCCCCGGACAACCCCGACATCCAGGACACCCTGGGCCTGATCCTGATCCAGAACAACCAGGCCCAGCGCGGCATGGCCTTGATCAAGCAGGCCTATGACAAGCAGCCCGAGTCGCTGGATTTCGAGTACCACTACGCCCAGGCCCTGGCCGCCACCGGCGACCGCGTCCTGGCGCGCATGGAACTGGATCGCCTGCTCACCCGCGGCAAGAATTTCGCCCAGGCAGATGAAGCCCGCAAATTGATGAACAGCCTGAAGCGCTGAACCGTTGCGGCTCCCCCTGACCCATGTTCAACAGCCCCCATAAACGCCATGGAAAACAATGGATTGCAAACGGAACACCTTCCGTAAGGCGCGACATGGGCGTTATTGAACAAGGATCTGCTCAAGCCGCCAGGTGTTTCTTGCCCCCCCGTGCAATGGGCTGTTACGAAAAATCAGACTTGGCATCGGGGCTTTGCAAGAAATTCCAGTGCCCACAATGTTTGGGCATTTCCACCAGAAATGTATAATCCGCGACCCAATGCGCTGCAGTAGCTCAGTTGGTAGAGCAACTGATTCGTAATCAGTAGGTCGGAGGTTCGATTCCTCTCTGCAGCACCACTCATAACCCTGTATTCCACTTTCTCCTGAACCCCCTGCCATCGTGTCATCCCCACTGCTGCAAACGCTGCTGACTGCCGACATGGCCCAGGTCGATCAAGTCATCCGGGCACGACTGCATTCCGAAGTAGCCCTGGTGCGGCAGGTTTCCGAATACATCATCCATAGCGGTGGCAAGCGTCTACGCCCCGCATTGGTCGTGCTTTCAGCCCGTGCCATGGGGCATGAGGGTGTCCAGCACCATGAACTGGCCGCCGTGGTCGAATTTATCCACACAGCCACCTTGCTGCACGACGATGTGGTGGATGCCTCCTCCCTACGCCGAGGCCGGGACACGGCCAACGCTTTGTTCGGCAACGCCGCCAGTGTGCTGGTAGGCGATTTTCTCTATTCCCGCGCCTTCCAGATGATGGTTTCGCTGCACAGCATGCGAGTCATGGAGG
>CAIXFP010000192.1 GCA_903918705.1 uncultured Pseudomonadota bacterium | reverse complement strand
GCCACGTCGAGCAGGTCGTCGCCGCCGTCCAGCGGCACCGGCTGGTCGGAAGCGGCCAGTTGCAGGCTGATCTGGCGAATGCGCTTCTTCCGCTCCGGGCTCAGGGGACGGGGAGCGATGGGGGAGGCCGGGCCGGGGTGGCCGAGGCGGGCGATGTCGTTGTCCATACACAATCTCTGCTTGAAACAAGGTCGCACCGGTCGCAAAACCAGCGGCCCCGGAGGGCGAAAGGAGCGGAAGAAACGGGGCGCGGGGTGGAAAAACCTCCGGCGCGCGCCTTAATCATGACAGAAGCACGCTGCCCCGGGCAAGGAATCGGGCCGTTGCGCATCCTGACTGGAACGGTCAACTCATTGATAAATAATGGTTATTAGGCACGGTTTGTGCACGATTATGGTGCGTTTCAAGGTTGACTAGGATTCTCTCCATATAAGAACAACGCCACGCGCCATAAGGGTGCGGCGCGCACCAATAGCTGACTAAATCATTGGGTTTCTCAATACCTAGACTTAAAATAATTGTGCAGTGCGTCAAGGGGGATGGGGCTAGCGTTCGCTCCCACCATGAAGCCGGCGATCGACCGGTTTCGGACCGAGACGAGGAGTCGATGAATGGCGCTGTCCAGCCGCTTGCTGGGTGCGGGTTTGGGAGATTATTGGCCCGGCATCCAGCTTTACTACCCACCGGTGAAATATGCGCCGGCCCTGGGGCTGTACGAAGACCTGGATGCCGCCGCACTGCGCTTCCAGAAACACGCGCGCCATTGCCACGCCCAGACCCTGCTGTTCGATCTGGAGGACGGCTGCCGCCAGAAAGCCCTGTCGCGGGAACTGCTGCGTCGGGAACTGCCCGGCCTGGAACGGGACGACCTGGCGGTGGCGGTGCGCATCAATCCCTTTCGCACCGAGGAATACGAAAAAGATCTGGCCATGCTGCGCGATCTGGCCGACCACATTGACGTGGTGATGCTGGCCAAGGCCGGGGAAGCCTACGGCGCCGCCGAGATTCGCGACCTCTCGGCGGCTCTGGCGGGGATGAATCCGAAGATGACCATCCAGCCCATCATCGAGCACCCCAAGTCCCTCAAGATCGCCCCGGACATCATGGCTTACCCCACGGTGAAGCACGTGGTGTTCGGCATCCACGACTTCTCCAAGGCCATGGGCATCCACATCACCCCGCGCGGCTGGACCCAGGAGCTGGCCTATTTCCTCAACCAGGTGATTTTCGAGGCGCGCATCAATGGGGTCGGCGTCATAGGCGGCGTCGAGGTACTGATCGGCCAGGCGGCCATGCCGACCAGCTACCTGGAGCCCCACGACATCCGCCGCTGGCTGGATCTGCACGGCGACGACGAATCCCGGGTGGTGTACCGCCACGCCTGCGAGGAGGCGGCCATGGGCCTGACCGGCAAGCAGGTGATCCACCCCAGCCACATCCACCTGTGCAAGGTGGCCTACACCCCGTCGCCCACCGAGGTGGCGCGCAACATCCGGGTGCTGAAGGCCGCGGTGGAAGCCGACGCTCTGTTGGGCGGGGCGATCAAGTTCGAGGGCGAGATGCTGGACCCGCCCATGTTCGGCAAGGCCCTGCAG
>CAIXFP010000191.1 GCA_903918705.1 uncultured Pseudomonadota bacterium | reverse complement strand
TGCGCTCCGACTGTCCAGCTTCACGTGGAATCACTGTCCAGCTTGCCGTGGAATGGGTGTCTAGATTGCGTGGAATACGCAGTAAAGCGCCTGCACCTAGCTCTTCTCGTCGCAGCACAGCACCAGGGCATGTTCGGGTGGCGACATGCACAGGCCCACGATGTCTTCCAGTTTCTCCACGAACTCCGGGTCGCGCGAGACCTTGAAGCCGCGTACAAGGTGGGGCTTCAACCCATGGGATTGCCATACCCGCAACACCGCGGTGTGGCTGCCCCCCATCTCCTTGGCCAACGTGCGCGTGCTCCGGTGGGTCGCCAGCACGGGCAAGGTCTGGGCCGTGTGCGCACTATTTCGGCGGCATCCACCTAAGGCTTGCGGCCACTGCGTTGAAGGTCGCATTCGATGGCGGCCAGTCCGCCTTCCCAATAGCGTTCCCGCCAGCGCCCAACTTGTAGCCGGCCAATTTTCAGTTCTGCCGCAATCTCCTGGTTCGACTGCCCCGCCGCCGCCATCAGGACAATGCGCACCCGCCAGTTCAGACACACACTCGTGGTATTCGAGCGCGCCAAGCACGTCAGACTCTGTTCTTCTTCTGGGCTCAGTTCGATCAGGGGGCGACTCGCATCGCATGCACTCCTGTTGCGGGCGACAAGGATCGGACAGGGGCGCACCAGAATAGTCCCATTATTTACGAAGCACTACACTAGCCACCTGCGTCTCTTACTCCCCGCTGCGCCTCGCAAACCAGGCCTCGTCCTGGCGCTCCAGGTTGGCAACCAGCGTGGTGGATATCTTTTCCAGAGCATTCTCTACAGCCCGGCGGATACCTGCGCTCTCCTCGAAGTCAAGTTGGCTGCCGGCAGCAGCCATGCTGTAGAGTACCTCACCCCTCTTTGGATCGGTAACCGTAATCACCAAGTTGACTTCGTAGAGCTTGGTATAAGTAGACACTAGGGACTTCCTGGTGGTGACCTTGGAATCGACACTCACCAGCAACCCGGCGCCACTCGATCGGGCGGCATGTGACGGGTCATCGCTTCGGCCCAACACCACGTTGCGCAGCCGGTTCTTGCCCAGTAAGGCAGCCAGCGCATCCAGGGGCTCGGAGCGGTCGTCCCGTGTGTACAGCCCGAACAGTGCCAGGCTGTGCTTCGAGGCCCCTACCAGACGGCAAGCCTTCTCCGCACTTTCCCGGTCGAAAAGACGAATCACGCCGGCATGCCAGGAATCTCCTTCCCGGTACCCCCCAAGAACCAGGGATTGCCGCAACGTCGGCGATAGATTCAGCCGGCCGGCTCGGTTGCTAGCATTGGCAAGATCGAAGTACTGGCCCAGCAGGTCGGTTCCCAGTTGGCTGTCCGCTTCTGGCAGTGCCGTGGCCGGATCGGCCTGAAGGCCCGGCTTGAAGGGTAGGACCGCGTGCTGCATCCATACCCAGGCGCTGCCAGCTGCCACCTTTTCCATCTGGGCGACCTGGTTGGCCAGCGGTTGCTCTGGCTTACGATCTTCCCCGCGCAGAAGGTCCAGGGCATCAGCCAGATCGCGGAACTCTCTCCCGGCCTCGCCCAACACATCGCCAGCATCACGGGCCAGGCCCGAGGCCCGTTCCGCATCGCCCTTGTTCAGCGCACCGGCGAGCAGGCGGAAGCGTTCCATCAACCAGCGGGCTTGCAGATTAAACTCGGGCGGGGCTTCGCTCCAGTTGACGACCACTTTGCCTGATAGACGCGAGCGGGCTTCCATGAAATCGGCATCGTGGAACACAGTGCGCTTCAAGTCGATGGGAACGTCAGCCTGGACGTGGACGTCATTCTCGTGGAAAACCAAGCGGTCAGCGGAAATCAGACTGGATGCAGTGGCAAGCCCCAGGTGGTTGTTGAAGAAGCTCACGCCGTTGATGTCGACGAAGGATTCATCGGACACCTGCAGGGCGGTCCCATTGCGGGAAAACTCACTTGCCCGCAATGTGGAGCCCGCATGCTCGGCCAGGCGCAGGGCTGTTTTCATGTCGTCGAAATGGCAGTTACCAAAATTGGAGGTGCTGCCCAACACTTCCACCATGGAACCGGAGCCCTGGAACCGGGTGTGCCGGAAATCGCTGTCGCTGTCTCCGCGGATCGTGAGCCGCCAGTTGCGGCCCTGGAAGGCGATGGGCGAGGAGAGGGTGCCCTGGGCCAGGATGCCCCCCAGCACGTCTAGGCTAGCCCCCGGGTCAAACTCCACCACAGTGCCGCCTTGAATCGCGAGCACGGCGCCCTTGGCCACTCTTACATGGCCTGATAAACGCCACGGGCTCGCGGATCGAGTCAGGGTCAGGTTGGCCGTGATCTCCTGCGCCGACAGGGAAGTGTCTGCCTCAACACCCTGGGACAGGCAGAGCGCAGATGTGGCAAGCAGCAGGAGTAGATGGCACTTAGGCATCTGGGCGCAGCCCCAGGCTGAGTCTCCGCAACTCGGTGCCAAGTTTCTCGGCGTCCTTGCCTTTGGCCTGGCTTAGGGCCCAGGCTTTGGCCATCTTTTCCACAGCGGCCTTGGCGTTGTCCTCGGTCATCAAGCGGCGAGCATCGGCCTCGTACCGTATTTCGCTGTCGCGCAGGAACGCGATCAGCTTGTCGCCGATCGCGCCTGCGATCTCCTGCCCGAGGTTGCTAAGGATCTCGGTGTCTGAAGGGAGGTCGGCCACCTTCATGGGAGACTGGTATTCGCCCAGTTGTACGCCTTCCGAACTCTCGCCGCTCACCACCTTCTTGCGAGTTATGGTATCGATAAGCACAGACTCATTGTTGGAGCCAGTTATGCTGTAGAGCATGCTTAGGCTCCCCGCCTTGCGCTGCAGTGATATATTTATCCGGATGTCTTCAGATATTGGCATCTCGATCTTGGGCGGCGGTGCTGCATCGCTTCGGCGACCCGACCGATCCCATGCCTCGTACTCGGGGTTGGGTATCAATTCCCTATGAGTAACTGCCCTGACCACCTTGGTGGATTTGTTCTCGGTGTTTTCCACTATTGCCTGGAGAACTTCGCCCTTGAATAGATAGTCTGCTGGCCTTGGCTTAAACTGTTCGCCGCGCAGCTGTGCTTCTCGTGCCAGGGCATCCAGTAGTTTGCGGTCGACAAGTTTCGCGTCCATCGGAATCTCCTTTCCGAGACGTTCGTTAACTAGGGACACAATCTGGAGTCCGTCCTTACGGGAACCGTTTTCCTCGATCGATTCCACACTGATCCAAGTGGCGGAGCTATCCACTACCGTACGCTGGGTAGGGCCTAATAGGCGCTTCAACGCTGGATGATCCGGAACCAGTTTCTGCACCGAAAGTAGATAACCCAAGGCCAAGCCTTGCTGATCCTTGGTCTTGGCCGCTGCTTCTGCCAGTTGCAGGACAAGGTCGACAAAGCGCTTTTCCTGCCCTGCATGGCGGGACTGGAGGCCCTGTGTCTTATCTAGGTCGTGCACCTTGCGCAGCCATCGGTAGCTGGCCAGAAGATTGTCGCTGTCCTGTTCCACACCAGCCCGGGCACGCATGTTCTCCACCAAGAGGGTCACAGCGTCGATTAGCGCTGGGCGCAGGGAGTCGAAGTCAGTCCTTTGCGTGAGAGTCTGGTACTGGTTCATCTGTGCATCGAGGGAAGCCGGGTCGCGCTTCTTCCGGACCGACGTCTCGAACTGCTTGATCCGGACTAGCGCGGACAGTCGCTGAGTCTCGCGGTAGCCGGGCCGTACCTGGGAAATGCCGTCCAGCAGGACATCGGCCTCATCAAGGCGGTTGCCGTCCATGGCAGCCACCGCCTTGTCGTAGGCTGCTCCCAGCAAGGTCTCGCGATTATGTCCGGTCTCTTGCCCCTCGGTGCTGGAACCTAGCAATTGGATCTGGCCCGTCAGATTGTTAAACCGGGACACCACATCCTCTTCCTTGAGGCCTGGATAATTACTATGCAACTGTTCCAAGGCCTCTACCGCCTTAGTCTTTTCCGCCGCCAGATACTTGGCCATTTCTTGGTGGGCAACGGCGCTCCAGCGCTGCATCGGCTGAGCAGTCTGAGCGGCCCTCTCGATCACGTCCAGCGGTACCAGTCCGCTGGGCAACCGAGCATCCTTGAGCAGCGCCTGCGCTACCTCCGCCCGCTGGGAAGCCAGGCGGGAGCCCACTTCTTTGAGCCGGGTCGACATCTCACTGCCCTCGCCAGTCGGCTTGGCAGCCCAGTCGTCGTAGAGTTGCTCAAGTCTGCCGTTCCGATCGGCATCTGCAATCTGTTGGGCCAAACTGGGACTCGTCTCCTCCACCTTGGGCGCCGCGCAGGCCCCTAGCAACAGGGCAAGGGCAAGGGATAGGGCATGCAGTCGGAAGAAACGACGATTGCTGTGGGCCAAGGAAACCATATGTAGCTACCCTTATATCGAGATCCGGATCGTTTGCCAGCCGGTTCGGGCGAATCAGCCAAGGCAGGTGGGGATGAAATCCCATGGGTACAAGGTCCGGTTCCGATCGCCCAGACACCATGGGAACGGCGTGTATAGCTTTCCATTATCTCAGGCTATTTCAGCAGCGTCGAGATAGTCGCAATGTTGATAGGAGGCAGGAATTGTTGAAGGAGGTAGCATGTGGGAACCTATTTGGTCAGATTCCAGGCTAAAGTATCCTGGCCGCTGGTTTCCGCCACTTACTTGCCACCCGTTTCCATCCCGACCACCATGCCTGCCAATACTCTTGAACGAATCGGCAAATACAAGATCGTGCGCATCCTGGGCACGGGAGCCATGGGAATCGTCTATGAGGGCTTCGACTCCAAAATCGAGCGCCGGGTGGCGATTAAGGTGATCGACACCCACAACCTTGATGCAGAGGAAATCCGAGAACATGCGGCACGTTTCCTAACCGAAGCCAAGGCGGCTGGCAAACTAAACCACCCCAACATCGTCCAGGTCTACGAC
>CAIXFP010000190.1 GCA_903918705.1 uncultured Pseudomonadota bacterium | reverse complement strand
GGTAGCGGCGCAGATACTGGTCGAACTGAAATTTGGAATAGGCATACATGTTGAGCGGCCGCTCGTGCTGGCGTTCTTCCTTGAACACCGGGCCCATGCCGTAAACCGAGGCAGAGGAGGCGTAGATGAACGGCGACTCCATCGCCTGGCACCAGTGCAGCAACGTCTTGGTGTACTCGAAGTTGTTCTTCATGATGAATTCGCCGTCCCACTCGGTGGTGGCGGAACTGGCGCCTTCGTGAATCACGGCTTCCACGTTGCCAAAATCCCAGCCGGACTGGATCCGCTTGATGAAGTCCAGGCGGTCCACGTAATCGACGATGTCGCAATCGGCCAGATTCCTGAACTTGATGCCTTCCTTGAGGTCGTCCACCACCAGGATGTCGGAGATGCCGCGCTGGTTGAGCGCCTTGACCATGTTGCTGCCGATGAGACCGGCTCCGCCGGTGATGATGTACATGCCTTGAATCTCCTATGAACGGCCGTCGTAGGTTGGGCGAAGCGTAGCGTGCCCAACCTACATTTCTAACGCTTTCAACCCTTCTTGATGTTCGCGATCATGCCCGAGGTGGAATGCCCCGGCACGAAAGTCAGTATTTTCACTTCGCCGCCCGCATGGATGACGCAGTCGCCGCCGGCCACCTCCTCGGGCTTGTAATCGCCGCCCTTCACCAGGATATCCGGGCAAATCCGGCAGATCAGGCGTTGCGGCGTGTCTTCCGCGAACGGCACCACCCAGTCCACCGCCGCCAGGGCGGCCAGTACCGTGGCGCGGGCTTCGAGCGGATTCACCGGGCGCGTCTCGCCTTTTAGGCGGCGCACCGAGCCGTCGTCGTTCAGCGCCACGATCAGGCGGTCGCCCAGGGCGCGCGCTTGCTGCAGGTAAGTGACGTGGCCGGCATGGAGGATGTCGAAGCAGCCGTTGGTCATGACGATGCGTTCGCCCGCGGCCTTTGCTCGCGCCACCAGGTCCACCAGGTCGTTTTCCGTGACGGCGCCAGTCTGGATCGGCAGGTGCTGTTCCATGGCCGCCGCCAGCTCCGCAGGGGACACCGTGGCCGTCCCCACCTTGGCCACCACCACGCCGGCGCCCAGGTTGGACAGGGTCACCGCTTCGTGCATCGGTTCACCCGCCGCCAGGGCCGCCGCCAGCACCGCCACCACGGTGTCGCCGGCGCCGGTGACGTCGTACACCTCGCGGGCGCGGGTGGGCAAATGCACCGGCGCGTAACCGCGTTGCAGCAGACACATGCCCTTCTCGCTGCGGGTCACCAGGAGGGCGTCGAGATCCAGGGCGTCGCGCAGCGTCTCGCCCTTGGCCACCAGGTCGGCGTCGTCCAGCACTTTCCCCACCACCGCCTCGAACTCCGACTGGTTCGGGGTCAGCAGGGTGGCACCGCGATAGCGTTCGAAATCCGTGCCCTTGGGATCGATCACCACCGGCAGGCCGCGTTCCCGTGCGGCGCGGATCAGGGGCTGGGTATCGCGCAGCACGCCCTTGGCGTAATCCGACAGCACCACCGCCTTCGCGTTCGGCAGGGCCTCCAGGAAACGGCTGAGAATGCCGCTGCCGTCGCAGGCCGGGAAACCATCCTCGAAATCCAGGCGTATCAGTTGCTGGTGCTTGGACAGGATGCGCAACTTGGTGATGGTGCGGCTGCCGGGAACCGCCACGAAGGCGCTGGTCACGCCGCGCGCGGCCAGGCGATCGGCGAGCAGCCCGGCCTCGGCGTCCGCGCCCACCAGGCCCACCAGGTCCACCCGCGCGCCCAGGGCGGCAGCGTTGAGGGCCACGTTGGCGGCGCCGCCGGGACGCAATTCGTCGTCTTCCACCTTCACCACGGGCACCGGGGCTTCCGGCGAAATGCGCGAAGTGGGCCCCTGCCAGTACCGGTCCAGCATCACGTCGCCCACGACCAGGACCGAGGCGGCGGAAAAGTCGGGCAATTTCAAATGCATGAGGGGGAATTGGATGGTTAAATCGGCGCGTATTCTACTTGCGCCCCCACTCCCATGCCTTCGATTTCCACCACCTTCGACGCCCACCTGGAGGCCATCCTGGCGCTCCGGAATCAGGAGCCTCTGATCCGGGAGCTCGGCGAGCGGCTGGTGGCCTGCCTGCGCTGCGGCAATCGCATCTTCCTGTGCGGCAACGGCGGCAGCGCGGCGGACGCCCAGCACATCGCCGCCGAGATGGTTTGCCGCTTCGAGACCCGGCGCCGGGCGCTTCCCGCCATCGCCCTCACCACCGACACCTCGGCGCTGACCGCCATCGGCAACGACTTCGGCTTTGAACGCGTGTTCGCCCGCCAGGTGGAAGCCCTGGCGCGGCCCGGCGACCTGTTGATCGGCATTTCCACCAGCGGCAACAGCGGCAACGTCATCGCCGCCGTTGAGCAGGCCGACGCGATGGGGGTGATCACCCTCGGCCTTTTGGGCGGCACCGGGGAAAATGCGGGCGGCAAGTTGCGCGGCCTGTGTCATCACGCCCTGGTGGCGCCCAGCCCGGTCACCGCCCGCATTCAGGAATGCCACATCCTCATCGGCCACATCTGGTGCGGCATGATCGACGCGGCGTTCGCGGAATGACCTGCTCCCTCTCCCTCCGGGAGATGGCTGGGGTGAGGGAAAGACGCTGACCATGCCGCCCCGGTTTCCCTCTGATGGAACGACTATGCAATCGACCTGGCGGGCAAAATACGCCCGCCAGGTCGCTGCTTATCCCACGGACCGTCCCCCGGAGGGTGAGGGGAGCTAAGCCATGTCCGCCTCCCCCATCCTCACCGTCTCCGAACTCAACCGCCTCGCCCGCCTGGCGCTGGAGCGGGCCTTGCCGTCCTGCTGGGTGGCGGGGGAAATCTCCAATCTCAGCCGGGCCGCGTCCGGGCACTGGTATTTCACCCTCAAGGACGCCCAGGCCGGGGTGCGTTGCGCCATGTTCCGCAACCGCAACCAGTTCGTGGACTGGCAACCGCGCGAGGGCGACAAGGTGGAATTGCGGGCGCAGCCCACCCTCTACGAGGCGCGCGGCGACTACCAGCTCATCGTCGAGGCCATGCGTCGCGCCGGCGCCGGAGCCCTGTTCGAGGCCTTCCTGAAACTGAAGGAAAAACTGGAACGGGAAGGCCTGTTCGCGCCGGAACGCAAACGACCCCTGCCCCCCTACCCTCACGCCATCGGCGTCGTCACCTCGCCGCGGGCCGCCGCCCTGCGCGACGTCCTCACCACCCTGAAACGGCGCTGGCCGGCCGCTGGGGTGTTCCTCTACCCGAGCCCGGTGCAGGGGGCGGAAGCCCCCGCCGGCCTGCGCGCGGCGCTGCAAGTCGCCGGCCATCGGGCGGAATGCGAAGTGCTGTTGCTGGTGCGGGGCGGCGGCAGCCTGGAAGACCTGATGGCCTTCAATGACGAGGGCGTCGCCCGCGCCATTGCCGCCAGCCCGATTCCGGTGGTCAGCGGCGTCGGCCACGAAACCGAT
>CAIXFP010000189.1 GCA_903918705.1 uncultured Pseudomonadota bacterium | reverse complement strand
TTTCCGCCTCGCGCGCCGCCACGTCCAGTTCATGGGGCTGGCCCTGGCTATCCACCGTGGTCAGGCGCATGTTGGCTTGCTGTATCAAATCCAGGTTGCCGCGGGCGCGCCGGCAGTTTTCCGCGCGGCGCTTGGTTTCTTCCTCGGCGGCGGCCTGTTCCTTGGCGACAGCCTCCCGCGACTTTGCCTGTTCCACCCGCTTGCGCAGCGCCTGCGCGGCCGCCTTGCGGCGCGCTGCCTCGGCATGTTCCTCCGCGTCCGGGGAAACATGGGGTTTGAACGGTTGGCTGGCCGCGCCGGACGGCGGTTGATCGCCGTAATGGGTTTTGCCCTCGGCATCGCTCCACTTGTAGATCACCGCGCCGGCCGGCAGGGCCAGGCAGGCGAGCAACAGGCCGAGGCCGGGGCGGAACATGGCTCTTTCCAGGCTTACTTCTGCTCGGTGCCGGGATAAGCCAGTTGGGCGATGCCCAGGGCGGCCTGGCTGGAAGCAAACTGGGCATGCTTGATCACGGCGGCGCTGTCGCCGGCCTTGGCCGCGTCTTCCGCCGCCGCCAACGCGTTTTTGGCCGTGGTCCAGAGGGCGTACCTGGCCTGGGCATTCTTCACGTCGGCCTCGGCCTTGTCGAGTGCCTGCTGAGCGACTTCGCTGAGCATGGGCTTGGCGGGCTCCCGAGTGGCTTCGGCGGCCTTGGTGGGTGCGCTGCCGCAGGCCGTCAGTGCGATGGCGGACAGCCCGATGAGGGCCAGGGTCGCAAGCTTGTTCTGCATGGATGTTTCTCCTCTACGTTGGGGGGGCCTCGAGCCCTCGGGGACTCGGCATGTTTTGTGGCCGGGCGAACTTAAGTCCCGTGCCGGCCCGCGTCAATCGCTTTCCCGCCATTGGGTAGCCATTTGGTAGCTATTCACCAAAAACTCAGGATGACATCTACCGGTAGCCGCGGCGGGCTTTCTGTACCATGCGGGCCCGTACCCGATTTCCCCTGCTCCATGGCCATCAAAGCAACCATCTTCAAAGCCGACCTCCAGATCGCCGACATGGACCGCAACCACTACGCGGACTACTCGCTCACCCTGGCCCGGCATCCGTCCGAAACCGACGAGCGCATGATGGTGCGCCTGTTCGCCTTCGTCCTGTTTGCCCACGAGCAACTCGCTTTCGGCAAGGGCATGTGTGTGGATGACGAACCGGATCTCTGGCGCCGTGACCTGACCGGAGCCATCGAGGAGTGGATCGATGTCGGCCTGCCCGATGAAAAATGGGTGCGCAAGGCCAGCGGCCGTTCAGCCCAGGTGATCCTGGTCAGCTACGGCACTCGTCCCGCGGAGATGTGGTGGGAACAGAACCGCGGCAAGTTCGCCCGATTGTCCAACCTCACCGTGGTCAACCTGATTCCGGAAGCCAGCCAGGGCCTGGCCGCCCTGGCGCAACGGACCATGCGCCTGCAATGTACCCTGCAGGACGGCCATGTCTGGATCACCGACGGCCAGGATACGGTCAGTATTCAACCCGTTTATCTACAGAACAATGCAAACCATTGATTTTCAATTACGCGGCGAATATGTCGAACTGTGCAACCTGCTCAAGTTGACCGGCATCGCCGACAGCGGCGGTGCCGGCAAGGCCCTGGTGGTGGCGGGAGAAGTGACCCTGGATGGGCAGCCGGAAAGCCGCAAGACCGCCAAGGTGCGCGCCGGCCAGGTGGTGGAATGCCTGGGAGCGAGGATCAGCGTGCGGGCGGCGGATCAGTAAGCCAGGAAAGCCTGGTATTGCCGCGCCGCGGGTTCCCGGCGGGCCATGCCGTGGGTGCAGGAGCATGCCGCTTCCCGCTCCTTCTTCGTGCGGGCGAATTCATCCAGGTAACGATCCTGCGCCTCCCCGGGTGGTAGGGAAGCGAGCATGGCGAGATGCTCGCCGCATTCCGCCTCGGTCATCAGGCGATGGCATTTTGGCAGGGGTTTCGCGTCGGCGGCCACGGCCAGGGAAGAGAGCAGTACCAGGAGCGTCAGGGCCAGTAGCTTGGTTTTCATGGCAACCTCCGTTACGGGATGGTGTCCTGACTAACGCAAGAACCATACCAATACTCTTGGTTATTGGATTGTATATAACTCATTGATATGTAAATAGTAATTTGCAGAACCCCGCCGCATTCAGGAGCGGAGATGACTACGTTCCGCACGAAATCCGGCCACGCCACCCCATTCTGGTGCGTAACGCCGCGGTGTCGGCGGGTAGCGCCCCGACGTAAACTCTCCAGATTGACCCTTTGCTTCTTTCAAACGGAGACCTTGCATGTCCCACCCTCTCGCGGGCCAGCCCGCCCCCGCCGAAGTTCTGATGGATGTCGCCGCCCTCCTGGCCGCCTACCCCAAGCAGCCGGACGTCAACGTCGCCACCCAGCGCGTCGCCTTCGG
>CAIXFP010000188.1 GCA_903918705.1 uncultured Pseudomonadota bacterium | reverse complement strand
GGGTCTGGTCATCACCGGCACCACCCTGCTGTTCTCCCACACCGACTGGGCCAAGGCCGTCGTGACACTGATCGGCGGGCCCAAGGTGGAAGGCATCATCCACCGCACGGCGGCCGTCATCTGGGTCACGGTATTCCTCACCCATCTCGGCTTCGCCCTGCGCAACATCTGGGTGACCCGCGCCACCTTCCGCTGGTTCGGCCCCACCTCGCTGATCCCCAACTGGCAGGACCTCCACGACATCGGCCGCATGTTCCGCTGGTTCATGGGCAAGACCACGCGGCCCAAGTTCGAGCGCTGGACCTACTGGCAGAAATTCGACTACTGGGCGCCATTCTGGGGTGCCACGGTGATCGGCCTGTCCGGCGTGATGATGTTCAACCCCACTTTCACCTCGGCCATCCTGCCGGGCTGGGTGTTCAACCTCGCCACCATCGTCCATGCCGATGAAGCCCTGCTGGCCACCGTATTCCTGTTCTCGGTGCACTTCTTCAACGTCCACTTCCGGCCGGAGAAATTCCCCTTGAGCACCACCATCTTCACCGGTGCCGTACCCCTGGAGGAATTCAAGTACGAGCACACCGAGGAATACAACCGCCTGGTGGCCAACGGCGAACTGGAGAAATACCTGATGAAGCGTCCGACCCGGACGGTGGAAAGCTTCGCCACCATCATCTCGGCGCTGCTGATCCTGGCCGGCTTCATGCTCCTGACCCTGGTGTTGATCGGCTACAGCACCATGTCGTAACCTGGCTCGCGGGCAGCCATGGAAACGGGCCCTTCGGGGCCCGTTTTTTCTGGTACGCCTGGGCGCGCTGATCGCGGATCAGGGAAACGTCCGCTTGCGGCGCGATGTGGCTCCTCAGCCAGCCAGGGCGATCACCATCCGTCGCACCACCTCGCGGATCACCGTCCTGGGTGCCCCGATATTCAGCCGCATGTAGCCTGCTCCGCCACGGCCGAACAGGATGCCGGGGCTCATGCCCACCCGCGCTTCGCGGACGAAGAAGCGCTTCAGCGCCTCGTCATCCAGATGCCGCACTCGGCACCACTCCCGGCAATCCAGCCACAAGAGGTAGGTGCCTTCCGCGTCCACCACGCGGATGGACGGTGCTTCGCGGGCGAAAGTCCGAACGACTTCGTCCCGGGTTTCCGCCAGATAGACCATGAGGGAATCCAGCCAGGCGGCTCCATGCTGGTAGGCGGCGGCGAAGGCGGTGGTGCTGAACGGATTGGCGCCGCCGAAATGCAGGTGGGCATAAGCCTGCCGCAGTGGCTCGCGCAGACCGGCATCCCTAACTACCAGAGCGGACAGGCCCAGACCCGGGATGTTGAAGGTCTTGCTGGGCGCCACGGCGGTGATGATGCGGTCGCCCTCCTCCGCCAGAGTGGCCAGAGGCCGATGGCGGACGCCGGGATAAACCAGGTCGTGGTGAATTTCATCGGACAGCACCACCAACCCGTGCTTGCGGGCGATGCGCAGCACCTCGCGCAGTTCGTCTTCCGTCCAGACCCGGCCCACCGGATTGTGGGGGCTGCAAAGCAGCAGGAGCCGGGCGTCGGCGGCGCAGCGTTCCAGGTGTTCGAAGTCGATCCGGTAGCGGCCGCCCTCCTCCAGCAGCGGGTTCTCCACCAGGCGGCGAGCGTTGCCGGTAATGGCGGAAAAAAACGGGAAATAAACCGGCGGCTGCGCGATGACTCCCTCCCCCGCCTGGGTATAGGCCAGCACGGCGGCATGCAACGAGGGCACCACACCGGGGGCCGGCAGTATCCAGTCGCGCTCGACCCGCCACTGGTGGCGATCCCACAGCCAGCCGATCAGGGTTTCATAGACCGCCTCCGGCATCAGGCTGTAGCCATAGATGGGATGGGCGGCTCGCGCCATCAGGGCGGCGCTCACCGCCTCCGGCACGGCAAAATCCATGTCCGCCACCCAGACGGGCAGGACGTCATTCGTGGCGAACACCCCACCGCGCCCGTCCCATTTCAAGGCCCCGGTCCCCTCGCGCGAGAGGGGTCGGTCGAAGCCGGCCAGAAATGTGTCGTCGATACCGGTGCGGTCAGGAATGGATGTTGTGGCGTTCAGATCGGCAGTCATGGGGAGTAAGGTACGGGTTTCATATAAAGGTGCAAGGCCTGCCCGTCATCGACACATAGTTATTGCCCCTGTCGGTGTCCCTGTACAAAATGAGGGCTTCGCCCGCACGGTCCCTTGCCCGGCAATGCCGATACCCGTCAACTTCCTCATAGGTTCACCGCGTCGCCTGGCCATCGCAATCACGCTGTTCGTGGTGCTGGACCTGAGCGTCCTTTTGATCAACCTGTGGATCGCCGAACAAGTGGCGAGTGATGCGGTGGCGATCAACCTCGCGGGGCGTCAACGCATGTTGTCGCAACAGATCACGAAGACGCTCCTGCTGATCAACTTTGCGCCGGATGATGGCGCACGCCAGGTCGCCCACACGGAATTGACCCATGCATTCCAGATATTCGCGACCACGCTGCGCGCCTTCGATCAGGGTGGCGTCACCACCGGCGGCGATGGCAACCCGGCCGTGCTGGGCCGTGTGGAACCGGGAGCTGGGCGCAAGCCCCTGGAGGCGGCGCTGCACTTGATTGCGCCCGTGGCGGCACGCCTGGACAGCGTGTTCGAGTCTGCCACGGCCAACCATGACGAACTGCTCTGGGCCATGAACTACATGGTCGCCAACAACCACGCAATTCTGGCGAACATGAATCTGCTCACCACGGCGCTGGAACAGCACTCGGTAAAACGCATCCGGACATTGCGCACGGTTCAAACCGGAGCCTTTTTGCTGGCGATGATCAACTTCCTGGTCATCGTCCTCGGGCTGGTGAAGCAGTACCACCATGTGGCCAACGATGGCCACCGCTGGCGTGAGTTGGCGCAACGCGACTGCCTCACCGGACTCTACAACCGGGCGGCGTTGCGCGAAGCGCTGGATTCCACGCTTGAATCCGTGACGCGGCAAGGCCAGACCCTGGCCGTGCTCATCCTGGATCTGGACGGTTTCAAACCCATCAACGACAGTCGCGGCCACGCCGCGGGAGACCAGTTGCTGCGCCAACTGGCCGAAACCCTGCTGCAACTGGCACGGGAAAGCGACACGGTGGCGCGCCTGGGCGGCGACGAATTCGCCCTGATCTGCCCGAATCTGCATGGCAGTCTGGCCATTGGGAACTTATGCGACCGGATCGTCCACGGCATCGCCGACATGGCTTGCGGGCCTGAACACGGTTGCGGCGTTCGCGCCAGCGTCGGCGTGGCGGTCTACCCGATCCATGGCACCAGCACCGAGGCACTATTGGTCGCCGCTGATCGAGCCATGTATCAGAGCAAGCGGGCGGGCGGCAACCGCTGGACCGAGGCCGAACTGAATCGCTGAGGGAGCGGGAGTTTTGGGATAATCCCCGCCCCCGCTTCACCCCGCCCCCTGTCTGTGACTCTCCAGCTTCCCCCGCCCGGCCAACGCCTGAAACTCCCCCGCCCTCCCGGTTCCGCCGACAGCCTGATCCTCGCCGGCCTGGCGGCCCGGCAACGCATCCTGCTGCTCACCCAGACCGCCCAGGAGGCGAGCCGCCTCGCGGAGGAAATTGCCTGGTTCGATCCTGCCCTCCGCGTCAGCCAGTTCCCGGACTGGGAAACCCTGCCCTACGACCCCCTCTCTCCGCATCCGGATCTGGTGTCCGACCGACTTTCCGCCCTTTGGCTGGCGTCCAGCGGCAAGGTGGATGTGCTGGTAACGCCGGCCGCCACCGCCATGCAGCGCCTGTGCCCGCCGGAATACCTGAACGCCCACGCCTTCCTGCTCAAGGAAAAGGACAAGCTCGACGCCGACCGCCTGCGGCAACGCTTGACCGCCGCCGGTTACAGTGCCGTGCAGCAAGTGCTTATCCCCGGCGAATTCGCGGTGCGCGGCGGCATCATCGACCTGTTCCCCATGGGCACGGCCCTGCCCTACCGCATCGACCTGTTCGACGACGAGATCGAGAGCCTCCGCACCTTCGACCCGGACACCCAGCGTACCCTCTACAAGGTGGCGGAAATCCACTTGCTGCCGGCGCGGGAAGTGCCCCTGGACGAAGCCGGCGTCACCCGTTTCCGGCAGAACTTCCGTGACCAGTTCGAGGGCGACCCGTCGAAAAGCCAGACCTACAAGGACGTATCCCACAAGCTGGCCCCCGGCGGCATCGAGTACTACCTGCCCCTGTTCTTCGACGCCACCGCCACCCTGTTCGATTACCTTGACGCCGCCACCGCCCTGGTGCTGCACGGCGACATCCAGGAAGCGGTGGAGGGTTTCTGGCGCGACACCCAGAGCCGCCACCGCCTGATGCTGGGGGACAAGAACCGGCCGTTGCTGGCGCCGGAGGCCCTGTTTTTGCCGCCAGACCGGTTCCTTGGGGCGCTGAAGGGGTATGCGCGGGTGGAAATTCTGTCCCCTTCTCCCGCGGGAGAGGGGAGCTTCCAGGCCGCCCCCGCCGTGGAAGTCGACCGCAAGGCGGAGAACCCCTATTACCGCCTCAAGGCCCATCTCGACGCCTTCCCCGGCGCCACCCTGCTGGTGGCCGAGAGCCTGGGCCGGCGCGAGACCCTGGCCAATGCCTTGGCGGAATACGGGCTGAAGCCGGAATTGGGCGAGGGGTGGATGGCGGAGAGCGCGGAGAACCCCCCTTTATCAAAGGGGGGCAGGGGGTACCGAAGGGTAGGGGCTTCATCAGATTTAGCAACGGTCGCTGTAGCGCAACCCGCGGTGAAATCCCCCCCCACCCCCCTTTTGCAAAGGGGGGAGTCTGGGCGTTTCACCCTCACCACCGGCCCGCTGGCCACCGGCTTCATCGACCTGGGTCACAAGTTCGCCGTCCTCACCGAGACCGAGCTGTACGCCCGCAGCCCCATCACCCGCCGTGCCCGCGAGGGCAAGCGCGCCAGCACGGCGGAAGGCCTGCTCAAGGATCTTTCCGAACTCAAGATCGGCGACCCGGTGGTCCACGCACAGCACGGCATCGGCCGCTACCTGGGGCTCACCGGCATGGACCTGGGAGACGGCAGCGAGGAGTTTCTCACGCTGGAATTTGCCGGCGGCGACAAGCTCTACGTG
>CAIXFP010000187.1 GCA_903918705.1 uncultured Pseudomonadota bacterium | reverse complement strand
CGAGGCGGCCGTGCCGTTGATGGGGGTGTAATCGGTGCTGGGAATCGCGTAGCGGAAGTTGTAATCGGAACCCGAGGTGCCGGATTCGAGCTGACTCGGCGTGACGCCGCTGATCACGAAGGCGGTCTGGCTGACGGCGCCGATGTTGGCGTTGCCGTCATACACCACCAGGGTGTCGGAACCCGTGCTGCTGTCGGTGAAAGTGCCGTTGCCGGCATTGTAATTGCCCCGCACCGCGAAGCCGGCCTGATCGGTGGCCAGGCCGTTGGCCGGGGCGGTCAGGCTGATGCTGATACCGCTCAGGCCGGGCACGCCGAGCGCGTTGGCGAGGAAGCCGTTGTACTGGCCGCCGGTGCCGTCATCCAGCGGCGTTTC
The DNA here is from genome assembly GCA_903918705.1 of uncultured Pseudomonadota bacterium. Classification (GTDB taxonomy): domain Bacteria; phylum Pseudomonadota; class Gammaproteobacteria; order Burkholderiales; family Thiobacillaceae; genus PFJX01. The sequence continues at coordinate 7,096 of CAIXFP010000187.1, read as the reverse complement.
CACGCTGACCTTGTCTCCCGGCCCGAAGTCGGTGATCCGGTCGGCCGCGCCGCCGACGAAGTTGTAGGTGCCGGCGTTGTAGGTGACCACGGGCGAGTCGCCCTGAACAAACGTGAACTTGTCGATGCCGCCACCGCCGGTGATCGTGTCGGCTCCCGGGCCCGCGATGATCTCGTCATTTCCGGCGCTGCCGACGATGGTGTCGTTGCCGGTACCGCCGTCGATGTTGTAGAGGTAGCCGCCATTGCCGCCGCCGCTGGTGCTGAAACCGCTCAGGTTGATGTTGACGCCCCCCGAACCGCTGCGGACGAGACCAAGCGGCAAAGTCGGCACTTCATTGCCGGAACTGTCCACCAGGCCGCCGGTTTGCGAGGCGTCGTAGGACAACACCACCCAGTCGGAGGCGGTCAAACTCTGGTTGGTGGTGAAGGTAAGCGTCGGGGTGCCGTCGCCGCTGTGGCCGGTGATGGTCATCGGCGTCGTGCCGTCCTTCAGCAAGGTTAGACCGGAACCAGAGTAGGAAACATTTTCCTGGAAGCCAAGTTGCAGGCCGCCATTCGTGCCCGTGACCAGGTTCATGCTCGCCTGGGACCAGTCGGGAGCCTGCGTGTCGACGATCTGGATCACCCCCGCGCCCTGGCTGTTGCCCAGATGGGCACCGGTGAGGCCGGCCAGTTCCAACAGGGTATCCGGAAGGGCCAGATTGACCTTGGCATTGATGCCGGAATCCTGGAACACAAAGGTGGAATCCGCGCTGCCATCGCCATTGGTATCCGCCACGAAAGCCACCGTAGCCCCGGGCTGATTGAAATTCTTCATCAGGAAGGATTCGGCATTGGCAAGGTTGGCCTGGTTGATGGTGATCGCGTTGCTGGACGCGTCGTAGAAACTGACCATGCCATTGCTGACGCTGTAACTGGCCAGGCTGCCCACGGCGGTGCCGGAAACGTGGCCGGAGGTATTGGCGGCGATCTGGGCCGAAGGCAGGTCGAGTACATCGTTGCCGGTGCTGCCGCTCACCCTGAAGTTGTTGATGGTATCCATGCGGCTGAACAGCCCGGAGACCGGCACCGTCACGCCGATGGCGGAACTGTCCAGCACATAGCTGTCGCCCACGGCGAAAACCACCGTATCGGAATTGGTCGTGTTGTTCAGGACGATGGTATCCGCGCCCTGGCCGCCGGTGATGGTGTCGCCGCCACTGCCGCCGGCCACAATGGTGTCATTGCCGGAACTGCCGACTAGCGTGTCGTTGCTGCCATTGGCCAGGATAGTCGCCAGGCCGGTCAGGTTGCTCTGGTTGGACAGGTCGATGGTGTACTGGCCGCTGCCGCCAATGAAGCGGGTGCCGGGCACGGCCGAGTTGCCGGCCAGATCCTGGATCAGGCTGCCGCCGTTGCAGATCACCTCGACGTAGTCATTGGCGGAGAAGGTGTGGTTGGTGGCTACCGTGACAGTATTGCCGTTGGCTACGGGGTTGCCGGTCACGGAAAGTTGCGTGGTGCCGTTGAGCAGCAAGGTCGGCGCCACGCCGGTGCCGATCTTCATGGGCTCGTCGAAGGTGGCCGTGTAGACGTTGCTGCCGGCCGTGAAGGAGGCGCTGACCGGATAGGGTGGCGTGGTGTCCGGAGCGTTGCTTGTGTAGGCGATGTCGCTGCCATTGCTGGTGAGTTGGCCCGGCGTCACGCCCTGGATCACCAGGGCGGTCTGGCTGACGCCGGCGGTGGGGTCGCCGTCGTAGACCACCAGGGTGTCGGCGCCGCCGGCGTTGTCGGTGAAGACGCCGCTGGCGGTGTTGTAGTTGCCCTGCTCCAGGAAATAGCTCTGGTCCGTGACCTGGCCGTTCGCGGGAGCGGTGATCTGGGTGAGCGGATTGCTGAACAACTGGGTGCTCGGCTGCGCCAGGAACACATCGTCACCCGCGCCCATATTGGTGATCCGGTCGGCGGCACCGCCCACGAAGGTATAGGTGCCGGCGGCCGCGCTGTAGCTGACCTGGGGTGAATCGCCTTGCAGGAATGCGAACATGTCCGCGCCCGCATTGCCGCTGAGCACATCCGCGCCGGGGCCACCGAGGATGGAGTTGTTGTCATGGCCGGTACTATTGGGCGCGGTGATGACGTCGTTACCGGTGCCGCCGTAGATTTCGGCGGAGTAATTGTTGCCGGCCAGGTTGATGGTGTCGCCACCGGTGCCGCCGATCACCACATGGTCGCTCGATGCGTGGTTGCCGCTGGCATCGACTATGCCGTTGCTGTTGTCGATGTTGACCGCGATAACGTCGCCGGCCGAGAACACCGTGTTGGTCTGGAAGGTCAGCATATTGCCGCCGTTGCCAACCGGATTGGACAGGGTGACCGCGTTGCCGTTCTGGGTGATGGCAAGACCCGCGGCACTGCTGGCGCTGACATCTTCCTTGAAGTAGAGCGTAAGGGTGTCGCTGCCGGCGGTGTGGGTGGTGCTGACATGGTCGTTGAAGATCGGACCCGTGGTGTCGGCGATCTGCACCACGTTCTGGCCGGCGCTGGTCCCCAGGGTGACGCCATTGACGCCCGCCAGGTCCAGCACGGTGGAGGGCGCGGCCACGCCATTCGCCAGTTGTGGCGGGAAGACGCCGCCGTCCTGGAACAGGAAGGTGCTGTCGGCGGCGCCGTTGCCGTCGGTGTCCACCGCGAAGCCGACGGTCTCGCCCACCTGGGTGAGGTTCTGCTGGAGGTAACTGATGGCGTTGGACAGGTTGCCCTGGTTGATGAGGAGGGCGTTGCCGCTGGCGTCCTCGAAGGTGAGGATGCCGCCGACGATGCTGTAGTTCGCGAAGCTGCCCACTGCCGTGCCGTGGACGTGGCTCACGTTGGCCGCGATGGTGTTGGATTCCAGGTTGATCACGTCATTGGTGTTGCCCGTGGTGGCCGCGCTGCTGACGTCGAAGCCGTAAACCGTGGCGTAGTGGGTGCCGAGGGAGGCGTGGCTGTCGGCGGCGACCACCACGGTGTCGGACGCGGGCGTCCCCTCGGACAGATGTACGGTTTCCGAAGCGGTGCCGAGGATGAAGGTATCCGCGCCGCCGCCGCCAATCAGGGTCTCGCCGCCGGAGTTGCCGCCGGTAATGGTGTCGCTGCCGCCATTGGCGCGCACGATGACGTTGCTATAGGGCAGGGTCAGGCTGGACAGATCGATGGTGTTGGCGCCGGAGCCGCCGATCACGAGGGAGCCCGGGCCCAGATCGTTGCCCGTCGTATCGCGGATCGAGCCGGAGCCGTCGTAGTTCACCACGACGAAATCGCCGGCGCCCAGAGTGGCGTTGGTCTGCACGGTGATGGTGGAACCGCTGACACTAGCCCCGGTGATGCCGATGGGGGTGACGCCGTCCAGCAGCAGGGTGGGGGGATTACCCTGGCTGGGCGCTTGCATCGCCTCGTTGTAGGTGAAGGTGAAGGTCGAGTTGGCCGTTTCGCTGAAGCTTGCCGCCACGAGATTGGGCGCCGCGCTAACCGTCGTCGGGATCACGCTGACGGATTGGCCAATCAGGCTGGCGGCGGCGTTGCCGGCCAGATCCTGCACCGCGTAGCTGCCCGTGCCGGGCGCCACATAGTTCACCGTGACCACATCCGTACTGGCCACGGAACCGCCACCCAGGACCAGGTTGACGTTGTCACCGCTGATCGAGAGATCGTTGACCGCCCGGTTCAGCCCATTCACCAGGACGTGGAAATAGCTGGCGGAAGGCTGAAGGTTGGGGTTGAGCGCCTCGCTGTAGGTCAGGGTCAGGATGTTGCCGTTGACCGACGAGCCTTGCAGTGCCGGCCCGATCCGGTAGATGTCATTTCCACTCATGCCAAGCTGGTTCGGAGTGATCCCCTCGATCACCACGCCGGTCTCGGTGACGGCGCCTATGGCGCCATTGCCGTCGTATTCCACCAGGGTATCGGTCCCGCTGACGCTGTTGGTGAACACGCCTGTGGCGGCGTTGTAATTGCCCTGCACCAGGAAATAGCCTTGATCGCCCGCTGGCAGCACAAAGTCCGAGGGGCCGACAGTGCCAGCAGTCCCGACCGGGAGAACGGTATTGCCCCCGCTCAGATAGGACATGCCGGTGCCGGGGATGATGGAATCCAGCTGGATGTAGTCGCCGCTCTGCGGATTGCCGTTGCTGGCCGCCAGGGTGAAACCGCCGCTGATGACGTCCGCCGCCCCGCCGGCAAAGGTGTAGCTGCCCGTCGTCGCGTTGTACGTGACTTGCGGCGAATCGCCCTGGCTGAACTCGTATCTGTTGGCGCCGGCGCCGCCGTTCATGGTGTCGGCGCCGAGGCCGCCAAACAGCTTGTCGTTACCGGCGCCGCCGATCAGGATGTCGTTGCCGGTGCCGCCATTGAGCTGGTAATTGCCGGAAAGGTTGGACAGGTCGATGACCGAGCCGTTGTTGCTGGCGATCGCCACACCGATCGTGCCGGTATCCAGCTGCGGGCCGGTGTTGCCGAATTCGTCGGTGGCGTTTACGTGGGCCAGGTTGTTCGCGGTGACCAGGACATAGTCGTTGGCACCAAGAGGGGTATTGGTGGCCAAGATGACGTCGCTGCCGGAAATGCTCGGCGCGCCCGTCGGCGTCATCGCCGTGCGGGTGCTGCCGTGACCATCCAGCAGCGTGAAGCCGGAGAGATCGACCGCTGCCACCGCTTCATTGAATTGCAGGTGCAGGCCGTTGCCGGTGAGCTGCGCTTCGTTGATTTGCGGCGGGGTGGTGTCCACCAGTTGCACCACGTTCTGCCCGGCCGTGGTACCCAGGGTCACGCCGGTCACCCCGACCAGGTCGATCAGGACATCGTTGTAAAGCTGATATGCAGCCCGGCCCCCGCCGTTCTGATAGACGAACAGGCTGTCGGCCACGCCGTTGCCGTTGCTGTCCATCTGGAACGCCACGGTCTGCCCGGGATTGGTCAGGTTTTCGGCCAGGAAGGCGGTGGCATCGTTGAGATTGCCCTGATTGATCAGGACGGCGTGGCCGCCGCTGTCCTCGAAGGTCAGGATGCCGCTGCTGATGCTGTACTCGGCCAGGCCGTTGACCGCCGTCGTGGCGTGTACGTGGCTGGCGTTGGCGGCGATGTTGGCGGAAGGCAGGCTGAGCACGTCGTTGGTATTGCCCGTCGTTGCCGCGCTGCTCACGTCGAAGGCCAGCACCGTATCGTAGGAATAAGGCAGGCTGCCGACGTTGCCGTTCTCGGTCATGACCTGCACGGTGTCGCTGGAACGAACGCTCTCACCCAGGTTGAAGGTGTCCGGGCCATTGCCGCTGATGAAGGTGTCGCTGCCCAGCCCGCCGATCAACACATCGTTGCCGCCCGTCCCGGTCAGGATGTCATTGCCGCCGCCACCGAAAACCGTGATCGGGAAGGCGTAACCGCTCAAGTTGGTATTGCTCAGGTCAACGACGGTCGTTCCGCTGCCGCCGATGATGTAGGTGCCGCTGGGCAGGGCGTTGTGGTTGGCGTCGCTGAAATCCCCTCCGCCATAATAGGTGGCCACCACGTAGTCCGTGGCCGTCAACGTGGCATTGGTGGTAAGGGAAACGGAATCATTGGAAGTAATACCGCCGCTGAAGGGAACCATGCCGGTGAGGATGTTGGAGCCCGTTCCGTTTTTCAGCAGAACCCAGTTGCCCAGAGTGGAGACCTGCAGGAAATCGTCAAAAATCAGGTTGACGTTGCCGTTGGCGGTGTTGAAGCCGGCATTCGTGATCTGTGCCGGGGGCGTGGCCACCGCCGAGAGGTTGGTCAGCGCCTGACTGGTGAATCCGAGCACGTCGTTGCCGGCCAAATCCCGAATGGCGGTAACGCTGTTGCCGACCGTCGGTTCTGTGTAAGTCAAGGTCGGTGTTTGAACGTAGGTCACCGGGTTATCCAGGGTCAGCACCACGGTGTGGCCGCTGATCGCCAGATTGGTGACGTTGTTCTTGCCGGAACCGATCTGGAAAAAGCTGGCGGAAGGCTGGTAATTCGGGTCCAGCGCCTCGTTATAGGTCAGCGTGATCAAGTTGCCGTTGACCGTGGCGCTTTGCAAAACCGGCGCGCTCGTTTCGATAGGATGCGCCAGGGTCAGGCTGCCCGGCGCACTGATGTTGCCGGCGGCATCGCTTTCCGTGGCGGAGACGGCTATGGTTTCCGTACCGGTGAAGACGCCGGTTTGCGCGGTATAGGTGTCGAGTCCGGCGGCGCTGATCTTGCTGAAATCGGCGGCCAACTGGGCCGCGTTCAGGGCGGAACCGTTCACGGAGATGGTGACCGCGGCGCCGCTGGTGACGATGAAACCGGCGTCAAAGCCAGGCGCGCCCGCCAGTTCGCTGATGGTGGGTGGGGCGGGGGGGGTGGTGTCGATGGGATGGCTCAGGGTCAGCGTGCCGGGCTGGCTCACATTGCCGGCGCCATCGCTTTTTGTGGCGGAAACGGCAATGGTTTCCAAGCCGGTGAAGGCGCCGGTTTGGGCGATGAAAGTATCGAGGCCATTGGCCGTGGTCCTGCTGAAATCAGCGGCCAACTGGTTCGCGCTCAGGGCGGAGCCGTTCACGGAGACGCTGACCGCCGCCCCGCTGGTGACCGTGAAGCCGGCGTCATAACCAGCGGCCCCGGCCAGGTCGGCCAGGGTCGGAGCGGAAGGAGCGGTGGTGTCGATGGGGTGCGCCAGGGTCAGGATGCCGGGCTGGCTGACGTTGCCGACGGCATCGCTTGCGGTGGCGGAGACTGCAATGGTTTCCGTGCCGGCGAAGGCGCCGGTCTTCGCGGTAAAGATGTCGAGACCGTTGGCCGTAGTCTTGCTGAAGTCGCCGGCCAGCTGGCCGGCGCTCAGGGCGGAGCCCGCCACGGTGACGACGACGGCGGCGCCGCTGGTAACGGTGAAGCCGGCATCGTAGCCGGGAGCGCCGGACAGTTCGCTGACCGTGGGCGGGGCGGGAGGGGTGGTGTCCAGCGTGAAGCCGCCGACCGAATTGCTGCTGGCATTGCCTGCTGCATCGGTAGTGGTGGTGGTGACCGTGATGGAGCCATCGCCCAGGGTGGCGAGGTTGCCGGGGCTGAGGGTGACCGTTTGGGCGGAGCCGGTGCCGGTG
>CAIXFP010000186.1 GCA_903918705.1 uncultured Pseudomonadota bacterium | reverse complement strand
CGGCGAGGCGCCGGCGCTACTTTTGTGCTGCATGCGCGACCAGCAATTCGGCTTCCCGGCGTGCCGCGGCATCGGCCGCCATCAGGTCTTCCAGCGAATTCGCGGGCAGTCCGGCCAGGCGTCCGAGCACGGACTCCAGGCTGGCGGCGATGCCCAGGTAGGGAATGCGGCGATCGAGGAAGGCGGCAACCGCCACCTCGTTGGCGGCATTGAGGATGGCGGTGGCGGCGCCGCCCGCCGCCAGGGCCTGGTAGGCGAGCTTGAGGCAGGGGAAGCGGGCGAAGTCGGGGGCCTCAAAGGTGAGTTGGCCGATCTTCGCCAGGTCCAGCCAGTTGACGCCGGCTTCCACCCGTTCCGGGTAAGCCAGGGAATGTGCGATGGGGGTACGCATGTCCGGATTGGACAACTGTGCCAGCACCGAGCCATCCAGGTATTCCACCATGCTGTGGACGATGCTTTGCGGGTGGATCACCACTTCGATCTGTTCCGGTCGCGCGTCGAACAGCCAGCGCGCCTCGATCACCTCCAGGCCCTTGTTCATCATGCTGGCGGAGTCGACGGAAATCTTCTTGCCCATCACCCAGTTGGGATGCGCCACCGCTTCTTCCGGTGTGACGTCTTTCAAGGTCTCCACGGGCCGGGTGCGGAACGGGCCGCCCGAGGCGGTGAGCAGTATCCGGCGCACGCCGATAGGGAGTCGAGAGTCGAGAGTGGAGCGTGGAGAGTCCAGCACCTTTCGACTCTCGACTCTCGACTCTCCACTGCCTTCACGCGGCATGCACTGGAAAATGGCGTTGTGCTCGGAATCGATGGGCAGCAGGGTGGCGCCGTGTTCGCGCACCGCTTCCATGAAGAAGCGCCCGGCCATCACCAGGGTTTCCTTGTTGGCCAGCAGCACCTGCTTGCCGGCGCGGGCGGCGGCCAGGGCCGGCCTGAGGCCGGCGGCGCCGACGATGGCGGCCATCACGCTATCGACTTCGGGCAGGGCGGAGACAAATTCCAGGGCTTCCATGCCGACCAGGACTTCGGTGGAGGTGCCGCGCAGCAGGGTTTGCAGCGTCGCCGCCTTGTCGGCCTCCAGCACCACGGCGTAGCGCGGCTGGAATTGGCGACACTGGATGGCCAGTTTCTCGATCTGGTTCTGGCCGGAGAGGGCCACCACCCGGAATTTATCGGGATGGCGGGCGACCACGTCGAGGGTGTTGACGCCGATGGTGCCGGTGGCCCCGAGGATGGTCAGATTGCGCCTGCTCATTTCAACCAGCCCCACAGCAGCATGGTCATCGGCAACACGGCGGTCAGGCTGTCGATGCGGTCAAGCACGCCGCCGTGTCCGGGCAGGAGGTTGCCGCTGTCCTTGACGCCGGCCTGGCGCTTGGCGTGCGACTCGAACAGGTCGCCGACGATACTCACCACCAGTAGTAGCCAGCCGGCCAGCAACAGCTTGGCGAAACAAAGCATGCCGCAAGCACCGCTGTTGAGGCCGAGCAACAAGGCATAGAGGCTCACGCCGAGAGCGGCGCCGGCCGCGCCTTCCCAGGTCTTGCCG
>CAIXFP010000185.1 GCA_903918705.1 uncultured Pseudomonadota bacterium | reverse complement strand
GCCAGGTTGACGCTGTAGGCCGCGCTCACCCCGCCCGCGGTCTTCACCGTGATGGGCCCGAAGGCGCCGCTGGACAGGGGCACGGCCAGATAGACCTGGCCGTTGACCGCACTATTGCTGTTCTGCACGTCCGGCCCGGCATTGGCGTTCGCGTCCAGCAGCACCAGCCCATTCGCCCCCGTCCCCAGCCGGTATTCGCTGTTGTTCCCTTCCACAAACCCGGTCCCGTACAAATACACATACGCCGTGCTGCCATCGCTCGAAAGCGACGACACGCTCAAGCCCGTGATCATCGGGAGAATCTGAAGGGTCACCGCCGTGGCATTGCTGTCACCCACCAGGCGCAGCGTGCCGCTGACCGCGTTGAGCGGCACCACGACCTGCGCCTGGGTGCCGCCGGCATTCACCGTGCTCGGCCGCACGATGAATTCGCTTTGCGTGCCACCGCTATCGATGGTCTGGAAGGCGATGTCCAGGCTGCTATCAAAGCCGGTGCCGTTGAGCGTGATGGTCTGGCCGGGGTTGGCCGAGGCCTGGCCGGCGTTGCTCGCCGTGCCGCTGGCGGCCGTGGCGCTGACGCTGGTCAGGCTCAGGCCAAAGGCGGCGCTGGTGCCGCCCACGGTGGACACCCGGATCGGGCCGCTGGGCATGCCGTCGGGAACCGTGAGGCTGATGCTGGTATTGCTGGCATCCAGGCCATAGGAACGGCTGCTGTCCGTCATCCGCTGGGTGCCGAACAGCACCGCGCTGGCCCCTTCGGCAAAGCCGCTGCCGGTCAATGTCATGCTGCCGCCGATGAAGCTGCCGTTCACGGCCATGTTGACGTCAGTCAGGGTGGGCACGATCTGCAGGAGCAGGCCGGCACGTTCACGCGCCAGGCGCACATGGCCGGTGGCCGCGTTGGTGGGCACCACCACCGTGAGGCTGCTGCCGTCGGCCGCCACACTGGCCGGGGTCACCGTCGTCTCGGCGAGGTTGCCGGAACTGTCGATGCTGCTGAACACCACCGTGTCGCCGGAGACCAGGCCGCTGCCGGTCAGGGTGAGGGTCTGCCCGGTGTTGGCCGAGGCGATGCCGGCATTCGTCGGCGTGCCGCTGGTGGCGCTGGCGGTGATGCCGGCCAGGCTGCTGCTCGCGCCCAGGCGCTCAATGGAGAGCAGGTACTGGCCGCTGTAGGTGGCGCTGTTGCCGCTGCCCGCGGTATTGGGGTTGTAGCCGGTGTTGAAGTAGCCGCTGACCCCCAGGTAGTAGCTGCCGGTAGCCGGTATGGTCAGGTGCAACGAAGTATTGCCGCTGGAGTTGAAGTACTGGCTGGACAGTTCCCTGCCGGTGGCGTCGAACAACCGCAGATGGCTCAAGAAATTCGATCCGTTCATGTTCAGGGTGAGCACGTCGCCCGCGTTCAGGTCGAGCCGGTACAGATCCACATCGAGGCCGCCCAGGGCGCCGCCGATGACGCTGCTGACCGTGACGCGCTGATTGGCGCCCAGGGTGACGGCCTGGGCCGTGGCCAGGGTGTCGCCCACCTCGCCGGCCGGCGCCAGGGGAGTCAGCGTGGTGAGGCTCACGCCCTTGCGCAGGGTGGCGCTGCCACCGGCGGTGCTGACGGTGATCACGCCATTCGTGATTCCCGCCGGGACGGTGAGGGTCAACAACTGCTGGTCGGCCGAGTAGTTGGTGCTGTCGTACACGGTCTTCACGCTGAAGTTGCCCACCCCGCGCCCGTCGATCTGGATGGCCAGGTCATTGGCGGTCAGGCCGGAGCCTTCCAGAACCAGGGTGTTGCCCGCCGCGATGGTGCCGCCCACGGAACGCAGGGTCGGCACGATTTGCAGGTTGAAGCTGGCGTTGCTGCCCAGCACCGTGACCGCGCCGCTACGGGCGAGCGCCGGCACCAGGAGGGTGAGGGTGGTGCCGTTGTTGCCCGCCGTGCCGGTACGGGTGATCGTGCCCAGAGCGCCGGAGTCATCCAGCCCCTGGAACTGCACCAGGGTGCTGTTGGTAAAGCCCTGGCCGGTCAGGGTGATGCTCTGCCCGGTATTGGCCGAGGCCACGCTGAGATTGGCCGCCAGGCCGGAAGCCGCGCTGGCGCTGATACCGGTGAAGGCCACCGTGGTCTGGGCGCCGAAGTCCGGTGTGGCGATCTGGGCCCAGCCGCCTTCGGTGCTGACGCGGATGGGACCGTCCAGGGTCAGGGGAGCGACCACGCTGAACTGGTCGTTGCGGTTGCCGGTGACGTCGAAGGGCGAGCCGATGCTGCTGGTATCGGCCAGGGCCACGCCGCCAATGCTGACGGTGGTCGCGCCTTCCATGAAGCCGGAGCCGGTGAGGGAGAAAACGTTGTCCGTGCCGGGCCGGCCACCAGTGAGGCCAGTCAGGGTGGGCACCACCTGCAGGCGCAGGCCCGCGCTGGCGTTGAGGGTCTGCGGGTTGTTGATGGAGTAGTTGCTCACGCTCTGGTGCAGCAAACTCGCGCCATCCACCGACACGTCGAACAGGTCCGGGCCATTGGTGCTGCTGCTGCCATCCCAACTGTCGATGGCATAGAGGTCGAAGCTGAGGCTGTAGCTCTGGCCGGCGGTCAGGCCGGTGAGGTTCAAACTCTGGCTGGTGTTGTTGAAGCGCCCGGAGAATTGGCTGAAGACGCCGGTGGCGCTGCTGTCGGTGGTGGGGTCACTCCAGTTGGCTTTGGCGCCCCCCTCGAAGTTGTCCTGGAAGGCCACCGTGTTGCCTTGTTTCACCACGACGTTGTCGAGGCCCCAGCTCTCGTCGCTCAAGGCTTGCAAGCCTTCGTCGGCAAAGCGCACCACGGCGCTGCCGCCGCCGGCGGTGAAGTTCACCGTGAGCTGGCGGTAGATGGCGTCGTTGGAGGAACTGAAGCCGAGGTTGCTGGTGCCGACGTTGGCCACCCGGATGTCACCGGTGCTGGCCAGGTTGGGCACCATGACCTGCAGCCGGGTGCCGGCGGCGTTGACGGCCAGGGGCTGCACTGCCACCAGCGAGGTGGCGCCGGCGTTGTCGCGGGTGTTGAACTGCACCTGGGTGTTGCTGCCGAAGTTCGTGCCCACCAGTTCGATGACCTGCCCCACGTTGGCCGAGGCCACTGCCGCGTTGGCCGGCGTGCCGTCGCTGGCGGCAGCGACGATCTGGGTCAGGGTGGCGCTCTTGATCGCCGGGTCGTAGGCCAGGTCGACCCGGTACACCACGCCCAGGTTGGAGGCGACGAGGAGTTTGCCGGAGGCATCGAAGGCGAGGCCGGAGATTTCGTTGTTGTTGACACCCTGGAGGGCGAGGTTGACGCGGCGGATTTCCGCGCCGGTGGTCTTGTTCACCAGGACCACGTCGGTGCCCTGGGTGGAACCGATCCAGAAGTTGCCCGAGGCCGGGTCGATGGCGAGGCCCGATCCGGAGGACGAACTGATGGGAAGGTTGATGCTGTTGATCAGCGTGCCGGTGGCCGGGTTGATTTCGTCCAGCTTCGTGCTGTTGTAGGGCAGGACGAAG
>CAIXFP010000184.1 GCA_903918705.1 uncultured Pseudomonadota bacterium | reverse complement strand
CTGGTCGGTGCTGCGTACATCACGCTGGTGTGCCTGCTTCCTGAATTCCTGATCGTCAACTGGAACGTACCCTTCTACTTCGGTGGTACGTCCCTGTTGATTATCGTGGTGGTGACGATGGACTTCATGGCCCAGGTGCAGGCCTATGTCATGACTCACCAGTACGAATCCCTGCTCAAGAAGGCCAACTTCAAGGGCGGTAATTTCATCTCCCGGTAAAGCGATGGCGGATGCCATACCGATGCTGGGGGAGGTGGTGGAAAACCTGCCGAATGCGACGTGTGCGCATCAAGCTGGAAAACGGGCATGTAGTACTCGGTCATATTTCCGGAAAAATGCGTTTTACGCATCGTACCGGGAGACAAGGTCACGGTTGAATTGCCACCCTGCGACCTGTCGCGTGCCCGTATCGTCTACCGTGCGAAATGATTGTTTGCTGATAGGAGCCGAACATGCGTGTTCAAGCCTCTGTAAAGAAGATTTGCCGTAAATGCAAAATTGTCCGCCGTAAGGGTGTGGTTCGCGTAATTTGCAGCGAAGCCCGCCACAAGCAGCGCCAAGGTTGATTTCAACTTGCCAATGTGCAGGTTGGTTCCCTATAATTTTCCGTTTTAGTTTGTTGGGGGTTAGTAGATGGCCCGTATTGCTGGGGTAAATATCCCAAACCATAAGCATGCCGAGATCGCGTTGACGTCGATCTATGGTGTCGGCCGCACCCGTGCGCGGCTCATCTGCGTCGAAGCAGGTGTGAATCCCGCCCAGAAGATCAAGGATCTGACTGACGGTGATATCGAGAAGTTGCGCGACGGTGTTGCCAAGTTCGTGGTGGAAGGCGACTTGCGTCGTGAAATTACCATGAACATCAAGCGCTTGATGGACCTCGGTTGCTATCGTGGCGTGCGTCATCGCAAGGGTCTGCCGGTCCGCGGCCAGCGTACCCGCACCAATGCCCGCACCCGCAAGGGCCCCCGCAAGCAGATGCAGAACAAGAAGTAACAGGTAAACGACATGGCCAAGGCTAATGCTGCGCGTGCGCGCAAGAAAGTTAAGAAGAATGTCGCGGAAGGTATCGCGCACATTCACGCTTCCTTCAACAACACCATCGTGACCATCACCGATCGTCAGGGCAACGCGCTTGCCTGGGCGACCGCGGGTGGCGCCGGCTTCAAGGGCTCGCGCAAGAGCACCCCGTTCGCGGCCCAGGTCGCGGCCGAGAATGCCGGCAAGATGGCCCTGGAATACGGTTTGAAGAACCTGGAAGTGCGTATCAAGGGCCCCGGCCCCGGCCGTGATTCCACTGTGCGTGCGCTGAACGGCCTTGGCTACAAGATCGTCAGCATCTCCGACGTGACGCCCATGCCGCACAACGGCTGCCGTCCGCCCAAGAAACGCCGCATCTAAGCAACAGGAGAGCACAAGTGGCCCGCAACCTCGATCCCAAATGTCGTCAGTGTCGCCGTGAAGGCGAGAAGCTCTTTCTCAAGGGCGAAAAATGTTTCAGTGACAAGTGCGCCATCGAGCGCCGCAATCAGGCTCCCGGCCAGCACGGCGCCAAGAACATGCGCGTGTCCGATTATGGCGGCCAGTTGCGCGAGAAGCAGAAAATACGTCGTATTTATGGCGTGCTGGAGCGCCAGTTCCGCCTTACCTACTTCGCGGCCGACCGGCGCAAGGGTGTGACCGGCGAAAACCTGCTGCAGATGCTGGAATCTCGCCTCGACACCGTGGTCTATCGCATGGGCTTCGGTGCATCGCGCACCGAGGCGCGCCAGGCGGTGCGCCACAATGCCATCCTGGTGAACGGCAAGCGCGTCAACATCCCGTCGTATCAGGTCAAGCCCGGTTCCGTCGTGGAAGTCGCCGAGAAGGCCAAGTCCCAGTTGCGCATCAAGGGTGCCGCCGAGGCTGCTGCCAGCCGCGGTTTTCCCGAGTGGGTCGAGGTGGATGCCAAGGCTCTCAAGGGTACGTACAAGGCCATGCCGCAACGTGCCGAACTGCCGCCCACGATCAACGAGCACTTGGTGATTGAACTTTATTCCAAGTAATTGCCTGGTTCTCTGAAGGAAGCGAAATATGTCTAACACCGGTGATTTGCTGCAACCGCGCATTGTTGAGGTCAACAGCATTTCCCCCCGCCAGGCTCGCATCACGCTTGAGCCTTTCGAGCGCGGGTACGGCCACACGCTGGGCAATGCACTTCGTCGCATCCTGTTGTCCTCCATGCGCGGCTATGCGCCTACCGAAGTCCGTATCGCCGGCGTCGTGCATGAATACTCGGTGATCGAGGGTGTGCAGGAGGACGTTGTGGATATCCTGCTTAACCTCAAGGGTCTTGCGGTCAAGCTGAATAGTCGTGACGAAGCGCTTCTGACCATCAACAAGTCGGGCGAGGGCATTGTCACCGCTGCTGACATTCAGGCCGGCCACGACGTGGAAATTCTTAACCCGGACCACGTCATCGCCCACCTGAACAAGGGCGGAAATCTGGAAATGGAAATCAAGGTCGAAGGCGGCCGCGGCTACGTGCCTGCCAGTACTCGCATCATGAGCGACGAATCCCGTTCTGTCGGGGTCATCATGGTCGACGCCTTGTACAGCCCGGTCAAAAAAGTCAGCTTCAGTGTCGAATCCGCTCGTGTCGAGCAGCGTACCGATCTGGATAAACTGATCATCGAAATCGAGACCAATGGCGTGATTGAGCCGGCGGAAGCCGTCCGTTACTCCGCCCGTCTCCTGATCGAGCAACTGGCTTCCTTCGCCGACCTCAAGGGTGTCGCCACCATCGCCGAAGTTGGCAGCAAGGGCCCGTCCTCGCCGGTGATCGATCCCATCCTGTTGCGCCCGG
>CAIXFP010000183.1 GCA_903918705.1 uncultured Pseudomonadota bacterium | reverse complement strand
TTCTGTCGGCGGCGTTGTTGCCGCTGCTCGGTTACAAATGTTCCGGCATGCCGGCCTTGACCGCGCTGTTCTGGTTCGGCATCGTGCTAGCTTCGTGGCTTTCAAGAGATTGATATCCCGAATGTTGCCGGATCGCGTGCATACCTTCGGCCAATGGCTGCTCGCCAAGTATGGCGAGCGCGTGCACAAGATCGCCCTGGATGCCGGCTTCACCTGCCCGAATCGCGACGGCAGCAAGGGCATCGGCGGCTGCACCTTCTGCAACAACAATTCCTTCTCACCCAACGACCGCCAGTCCGCTCCCCTGGCCGAGCAGCTCGAATCCGGCCGCCGTGGCATCGACCGTTGCACCCGGGCGCGCAAGTACCTGGCCTATTTCCAGGCCTACACCAACACCTACGCCGACGTGCAGAGCCTGCGCGTCCTGTACGACCAGGCTCTCGCGGTGGAGGGCATGATTGGCCTGTCGGTGGGCACCCGGCCGGATTGCGTGGCGCCCGCGGTGCTGGATCTGCTGGCGGAATATCGCGACCAGGGCATGGAAGTGTGGCTGGAACTGGGTTTGCAGTCCGCCTTCGACGAAAGCCTGGAAAAGGTGAATCGTGGCCATGGCCTCAAGGAATACATCCAGACCACGGTGGCGGCGCGCAAGCGGGGCATTCCGGTGTGCACCCATCTCATCATCGGCCTGCCCGGTGAGCGAGGCTGGCATGCGCGGGAGACTCTGGACATCGTGCTGGACATCGGCAGCGACGGCCTCAAGTTGCATCCGCTGCATGTGGTCAAGGGCACGCAACTGGCCAATCAGTGGCGCCATGGCGAATACCAACCCCTGGCCCAAGAAGACTACGTGGACATCGCCGCCGACCTGATCGAGCGCACGCCTTGGGACGTGCTCTATCACCGCATCACCGGCACCGCGCCGGCCAAGCTGCTGCTGGCCCCTGTCTGGTGCAGCCGGAAATGGCCGGTGGTCAACGCCATCGTGGCGGAACTGCGCCGGCGCGGCACCCGCCAGGGCAGCAAGCTCGCTCCTTATGAACCGATCCGGGAAGAACATGCCTGCATTGCTTGAACTCATCTGCCCCGCCGGCAGCCTGCCCGCGTTGAAGGCGGCCGTGGACAACGGCGCCGACGGCGTCTACTTAGGGCTGCGGGACAACACCAACGCCCGCAATTTCGCCGGCCTCAACTTCGACGCCAAGGCTCTGGCCGAAGGCATCCGCTACGCCCACACCCGCGGCACCAAGGTGCTCATGGCGCTCAACACCTACCCGCAGCCGGCGACCCTGGGGCGCTGGCACAAGGCGGTGGACACGGCGGCGGAATCCGGCCTGGACGCCATCATCCTGGCCGACCCCGGTCTCATGGCCTACGCCCGCAGGACTCATCCGGAGCTGCGCCTGCACCTCTCGGTGCAGGGGTCCGCCACCAGCTACGAGGCGGTGAACTTTTACCAGGAGCGTTTCGGTATCACCCGAGCGGTGCTGCCGCGGGTCTTGTCGCTGCCCCAGGTGGAAAACGTCATCGCCAACACCGACGTGGAAATCGAGCTGTTCG
>CAIXFP010000182.1 GCA_903918705.1 uncultured Pseudomonadota bacterium | reverse complement strand
CCCAACACATCCTGCATATCGTACAACCCGGCTTTATTCGCCTTCAAAAAGCGTGCTGCGCGCAATGCGCCAAGGGCAAAGGTCGCGCGACTGCTGGCTTTATGCGTAATTTCAATACGTTCACCGATGCCCGCAAATAAAACCGTATGGTCGCCCACAATATCACCACCGCGCACGGTGGCAAAACCAATGGTGGAAGGATCGCGCTCGCCGGTGACACCTTCCCGCCCGTACACCGCGCAGGTCTTGAGATCGCGCCCGAGTGCCTGGGCCACCACCTCGCCCAGGGCCAGCGCGGTGCCGGAAGGGGCATCGACCTTGTGGCGGTGGTGCGCCTCGATGATTTCAATGTCATAGCCCTCGCTTAGCACCCGCGCGGCCATGTCCAGCAGTTTCAGGGCCAGATTGACGCCCACACTCATGTTGGGGGCGAACACCACCGGAATGTGTTCCGCGGCGGCGGCAATGGCGGCCTTGCCCTGGGCATCGAAGCCGGTGGTGCCGATCACCGCCGCCACACCCAGTTCCCGGCAGGCCGCGAGGTGTTGCAAAGTGGCTTCGGGGCGGGTGAAGTCGATCAGCACGTCGGCGCCCTGGAGCGCAGCCGCCACGTCGGCCGTGACCAGCACGTCCAGGCGGGAGCCGACGAGTTCCCCGGCATCGCGTCCGAGGGCCGGACTGCCGGGACGGTCCAGAGCCGCATGCAACCTGAGATCATGGGCCGCGGCCACGGCTTCCAGCAGCACATGGCCCATTCTCCCGGAGACACCGGCGACCACCACCTCGATCATGGCTTTGCCCCTTGGGTCGCCGCCTCGGACTGGGCTTGCACGGCCGCGACCACGTCCCCTTCGATCGCCTTCAACTTGTCGTTCTCGAACACCACGGTGACGCGGCGATGTTCGATCAGCTTGCCGCCCTGCTCCAGGCGGTAGACGTAATCCCAGCGGTTGTTGTGAAACGGATCCACCACCAGAGGCGTCCCCAGCACGAATCGAACCTGGGACGGCGTCATGCCGGGCTTCAGTTTGCCCAGCATGTCCTGGCTGATCGAATTGCCTTGCTGAATATCGATCTTGTAGGGTTCGAGATGATCGATCGGGTGGTACCCGCAACCCGCCAGGAGCGTTGCCAGGGAAGCGGCTGCGGAACCGGCCAACAGCAGGCTCAGGGAAAGATGAATGAATCGCATGGAGGTAAGGCGGGATGGGCGGGGGGAAAGGAAAGGCGCGCTATCATAGCGTGCAACCCCCAACCCCGTCATAAGCGATGGCAAGTACCGAACAACTCAAGCACAGCGGACTCAAGGTCACCGGACCGCGACTCAAGATCCTCGCCCTGTTTGAGTCCGCCGACCAACGCCATCTCACCGCCGACGACGTCTACCGTCTGCTGCTGTCCGAGCACATCGACGTGGGCCTGGCCACGGTCTACCGGGTGCTGACCCAGTTCGAGCAGGCCGGCATCCTGATCCGCCACCATTTCGACAACGACAAGGCGGTCTATGAACTCAATCAGGGCGCCCATCACGATCACCTGCTGTGCATTCAGTGCGGACGCGTGGAAGAGTTCTACGACCCGGAAATCGAGGCGCGCCAGCGCGCCATCGCCGCTGAACACGGGTTCAGGCTGACTGAACATGCGCTGCATCTTTATGTCGAATGCGTGAAGGAAGATTGCCCGCACCGCGCCAAGCCGCGCTGAGCGCAGTTAGGAGCAGGCGCCAGGCTGTTAGAATCCGCCCTCGTATTTCAACGTTTCAACAAGGAAACCCCATGGCTCGCGTCACCGTCGACGATTGCATCAAGCACATCCCCAACCGTTTCGAAATGACCCTGTGCGCCGCCTACCGCGCCCGCCAGATTTCCACCGGCTCCACCCCCCGCGTCGAAGCGGACAAGGACAAACCCGCCGTGATCGCCCTGCGCGAGATCGCCGAAGGCCTCACCGGGGTGGAAGTGCTCAAGAAAGCCCACGGCTGACTTTCCCGGAGGCGGCGATGACAGCGGCGGCGAATGCTGACCCGGCGCCCCCCGCGGCGCCACGCAGGTCCGCGCGCAACCCCGCCATCCCCGGCGATGCCCGCATCGCCTACCTGAAAGAGGCCGACATCGCGGCCTACCAGCGTGCCTACCACTTCGCCGAGAGCGCCCACTCGGGCCAGTTGCGCAAGGACGGCAAGCCCTACATCACCCATCCCCTGGCGGTCTCGGAAATTCTTGCCGAGTGGCAACTCGACGCCCAGACCCTGATCGCCGCCCTGCTCCACGACGTGGTGGAAGACACCGGCATCACCTCCGCGGAAATCGCCCACGAATTCGGTAAACCGGTGGCGGCACTGGTGGACGGCGTCACCAAGCTCGACAAGATCCAGTTCGAGAACAAGGCCCAGGCCCAGGCCGAGAATTTCCGCAAGATGCTGCTGGCCATGGCGCGCGACGTGCGGGTCATCCTGATCAAGCTGGCCGACCGCCTCCACAACATGCGCACCCTGGATGCCATGGGCCCGGAGCAACAGGGTCGCATCGCCCAGGAGACCCTGGACATCTACGCCCCCATCGCCAACCGCCTGGGGCTCAACCACCTGTACCAGGAACTGGAGGATCTCGCCTTCCAGCACCTCCACCCCGCCCGCTACAAGGTGATCGAGAAGGCCATCCGCGCCGCCCGCGGCAACCGCCGCGAGGTGGTGGACAAGATCCGCGACGCCATCGACGCCAAGCTCACCAGCTACCAGGTGCCGTCCCACATCTATGGACGCGAGAAGCACCTCTACAGCATCTACCGCAAGATGCAGGAGAAGCACCTGGCCTTCTCCGAGGTGTTCGACATCTACGGCTTCCGCGTCATCGT
>CAIXFP010000181.1 GCA_903918705.1 uncultured Pseudomonadota bacterium | reverse complement strand
CTGCACTCACATTCCGCCGTGGCCGATGCTTTTTTGATGCTCGGATTCAAACAGCAACCTTTCAGTCGTCATGGCATTGCATTTATAATCCGCTGGTTTTTAAACTCGACTAACGCTAAGGGTCCGCCATGTCCGATCACATCGAAATGACCAAAACCACCCCGTTGGATTTCTTGATGGCCACTGTGGGCGGCTTGGCTCCCCCACTCATCCCGATCATCTTGATCACCCTTCTGGTCATCGGCATCCAACACGGGTTGGGCACACCGGATCCCGCGCCCCTGGCCGACCAGGCTGTACGGGATCGCATCAAGCCTTATGGCTTATCCGTCGCCGTCGATCCCAATGCGCCCCACGTCGATCGCACTGGCGAAGCGGTTTATGCCGATGTTTGTTCCGGCTGCCACGAGACCGGAGCTTTGGGTTCTCCCAAGTTCAAGGAGAAGGCGGACTGGGGCAAACGCATCGCCAAAGGTTATGAGACGCTGCTCGACCACGCGTTCAAGGGTTTCAACAAGATGCCCATGCGCGGCGGCGAACCCGACCTTTCCGATCTGGAAGTGGCACGCGCGCTCGTCTACATGGCCAACGCCGCTGGCGCCAACTTTCAGCCCACGCTGAAGAAGGAATACGAGCCTAGCGCCGCCGAACTGGCCCGTGGCAAAGCGGTTTACGCCGACAACTGCGCTTCCTGCCACGACACGGGCTTGACCGGTGCGCAGAAGTTAAGTGACGTCAAGGCCTGGGGTCCCCTGCTCAAGGAAGGCAAGGACGCGCTTTACGCCGCCGCCATCAATGGAACCTACGCTGCCGCACCCAAGGGCGGCAATGACAAGTTGTCCGATGCCGATACGCGCAACGCGGTGGAATACATGGTGGCCCAAGTTCGTGCCGCCATGCCCGCCAAGCCCGCCGCGAAATAAGCTTTCTGAGCGGATTGAAAAACGCGGCCTCTCGGCCGCGTTTTTCTTTGGCGCGAGCAAGCGGCCAGGTGCCTTTACACCATCCGGTTACGCTCCTCTCCGCGCACGAAAGCCTCGATGTTGTCGATCAATTGATCGCCCAGGCGCTGCATCGCCTCGCGGCCGGACCAGGCGACGTGGTATGTGAGCAGCAAGCTGGGCAGATCCAGGTCCAGCAATACGTTTCCTGCCCGGGGTGGTTCCTCACTCAGCACATCTAACTGTCCCGCCGCCGGCGGACCTGCTACGTAGCCGCCAGATTCCGGTATTCGTGGAGCCGATCCTCGGCGCTGGCGAAACCTTCCAGACGCAGCCAGGGCCGGCCCATTCTGCCGCGCAGGAAGGTGACGGGCTGGTGGTCCATCTTGTCGCCGCGATAGACGCCGAAGGCGCTGCACTGCCACGCTGCTTTCCAGGCTGCCGGTGAGCATCTGACATTGCACTTCCGCGCCGTAGCGCTCGGCGTTGGCCTTCATGACGCCTGGGTGTCGTACTCGGGGTCGGTGGAGATGGACACCATGTGCAGGTTGCGTCTTGCCGGACCCAGGGCGGCCTGCACCTCGGCGAAAGTGGCGCTCAGCACCGGGCAGATGGCGCCGCAGGAGGTGAAGATGAAATCCAGCATCACCGGCTCGCCTCGGGTATCCAGCAGGCTCACCGCCGGCACATGGTAGTTGGCCTCGGAGAGCGTATAGCCTTCCCGCTTCGCGGCCATGGCGTGATGGTGGTGATGGTGCTCGTGTCCCTCCTCCATCACCATGTCCATGACGGCGGCACGGGTTACCCGCGCGAGCGAATAGAGGCTGCCGCCGGCCAACAAGCCATGCAGCAGGAAAAGACGGCGGTTGGGCGAATGAATGGGCTTCATCATGGTCTCCTGAGGATTGACGACGAGGTCCGAGGGCATCGCCGCTGGCCATCGGCCGGGTGGATGCCATCCTGGGGGCTAGTCTAGGCAGGGCGGCGGCAATATCCCTGGGGCATCAACCCCGCCTTGGCGCGGGTAACCCTGTAGATGCGCCGGCGAGCCGCCGGCGCGACAGGGCCTTCTCGCCCGCAACGCCCACGGCACCCGCCGAAATACAGTCAACACCCCAGAGGCGAGTCGGCGCCCGTGTGCTGCAATGGCACTCAACCGAATCCCGCCACGCCGCCGTCGGCCCTTCCGGCCTCGCCGTACGAGCATATACGCCGCTGCCAACGGCGCCCGTTGATCGTGTCGCAAAACGAAATGCCGAAACAGTCCCTGTTGTTTGCCGCCCTGCTCTGTGCCGGCTACTCCCTGGCCGAAACGGAACTGCCGCAATCCTTGGACAAGGACACCAAGTCCTACACGGTGCGCGATGTCGAACTGGTGGGGCAGACCTTGGACGTGCTCAAGCAAATTAAGCCCAGCACGTTCTTGAAGGGAGCACATCTGGATCAACCCAGCGACGCGCTTGCCCTGGGCGGATACGGATGCCCAGGTCCGGGTGTACTGGCGGCCGGCGCTCAAGGCATTGTGAATCCGGGACCGGGATGCCAGGCAGACGCGCCACACCTATGCGACGGTATGTTTGATGGAGGGGTCAAGCCTGCGTGAGTGTCCCGGCAAATGGGGCATGCCACTACCAAGATGTTTTTCGAGATGTACTCGCGCTGGCTCGATGACGGCGACGGCGGTAGACAGAAGGGGATGCTCGAAGCGGTATTTTGCGGGGCTTTTGCCCCATCTACGCCCCACGATTCCGAGGAATCATCATGACACATTGATATATTTGGCCTGCCCGACAGGGATCGAACCTGTAACCCCCAGCTTAGAAGGCTGGTGCTCTATCCAATTGAGCTACGGGCAGAGTTCTACGGGCATTCGGAGTTCCGACCGGAAACGCTGGTCGGGGTGAGAGGATTCGAACCTCCGACATCTTGCTCCCAAAGCAAGCGCGCTACCGGGCTGCGCTACACCCCGAAGGCGCGGAAATATACCCGCCGAGACCGGGAAAAGCAATGCCGGCGGCGTGGCCGCTCCAGTAAAATTCAGCGTTTCCATCAGGCTCGTCCCTCGCCATGACCGCACGCATTCTCGATGGCAAAGCCATTGCCGACGCACTCATCCAGGACATCAAGCGCGAGGTCGACGAACGCGTCGCCGCCGGACAGCGGGTTCCCGGCCTGGCGGTGATCCTCCTCGGCGGCGACCCCGCCTCCGGCATCTACGTGCGCAACAAGCGCCTGGCCTGCGAGAGGGCCGGAGTCATATCGATTTCCCACGATCTGCCCGCCGCGACCAGCCAGGCGGATCTGCTGGCCCTGATCGAACGGCTCAACGACGATCCCACGGTGGACGGCATCCTGGTGCAGGCGCCGTTGCCGGCCCATATCGACGAAGAGGCGGTGATCGAATGCATCCGCCCCGACAAGGACGTGGACGGTTTTCATCCTTACAACATCGGACGCCTCGCGGTGCGCAAGCCCACCTTGCGCTCCTGCACGCCTTACGGTGTG